>JAEVYW010000146.1 GCA_023392555.1 Pseudomonadota bacterium
AGCCAGGACAGGACCCGCTGCAGGTCGCGGCGGAGCAGTTGAGCAGCGACGGCGTCGATGTGCTGCACACGATCGGCGGCGACGACACCAACGGTACGGCCGCAGACCTTGCCGCCTTCCTCAAGAGCCATGATTACGACCTGACGGTCGTCGGCCTGCCCAAGACCATCGACAATGACGTGGTACCGATCCGCCAGTCGCTGGGCGCCTGGACCGCTGCCGAGCAAGGGGCGGTCTATGCCCGCAACATCATCGCCGAGCATAGCGCCAACCCGCGCATGCTGATCGTGCACGAGGTCATGGGGCGCAACTGCGGCTGGCTGACCGCTGCGACAGCGTACGAGCATCACAAATGGGTGAAGGGCGCGCCTTTTGCGGAGTGGCTCGACAACAGCGCCGCGCGGTGGGACGTGCACGGAGTCTTCATACCCGAGCGGCCGTTCGACATCGCTGCGGAGGCGAAGCGGCTGCGGCAGATCATGGACACGCAGGACGGCGTGAACCTGTTCATTTCGGAAGGCGCCGGCGTCAGCGAGATCGTCGCGGCGATGGAGGCGGCTGGCGAAGAGGTGCCGCGCGACCCCTTCGGCCACGTCCAGCTCGACAAGGTCAATCCGGGTCAGTGGTTCGCCAAGCAGTTCGCGTCGGAGCTCGGCGCCGACAAGGTTCTGGTCCAGAAGAGCGGATATTTCTCGCGCTCCGCCGCGGCCAACGACGCGGACCGGGCGCTGATCCGCGACTTCACTTATTACGCCGTCGACGCCGCGCTTCGCAGTGAGTCCGGTGTAGTCGGACAGGACGAGGAGCGTCGCGACGAGCTTCGCGTGATCGAATTCGAACGGATCAAGGGCGGGAAGCGTTTCGACACCTCGTCGCCCTGGTTCGGAGAATTGCTGAGCGAGCTCGGCCAGGCCTGAATCGGAGCGCTTAAACTGGAGGACTGAAAATGGCCAAGGGACAAGTGAGATCCAACAAGGAAGCTCGCAAACCGAAGGCGGAGAAGAAGAAGACCATCGCCGCAAATCCGTCGACCAAGGGCAGCGTCAACCGCGACAATTGACCGGACTTCAGATCCTCGTCGATGCCGACGCCTGTCCGGTAAAGGACGAGGTCTATCGCGTCGCGTTTCGGCGCGAGGTGCCTGTCCGGGTCGTCAGCAATTCCTACCTGCGCGTCCCCGCGCACCCGTTGGTCGAGCGCGTGGTCGTGTCGGACAAGTTCGACGCGGCGGACGACTGGATCGTCGAGCACGTCAATGTGCGGACGATCGTGATCACCGGCGACATCCTGCTCGCCGACCGCTGCTTGAAGGCAGGTGCGACGGTCGTCGGCCATAACGGCAAGCCGTTCACCGCGGCGAGCATCGGCGGCGCAATTGCGACGCGGGCGATCATGGCCGACCTGCGGGCGGGCGGAGACGTGGTCGGCGGTCCGCCGCCCTTCGCAAAGGCGGATCGCTCCCGCTTTTTGCAGTCCCTGGACGAGGCTTTGGTGCGGCTGAGCCGCTAAGCGGCTTTCTTGCGATCGGCGAAGGCGAGGACAGCGTTGGGATGGAGGCCGCGCAGCGCGACCACGAGCTGGCGCCCGAACACTTCGGTGCAATGCAACCGGCCGCCTTCTCCACAGCGCAGGTCGAGGTCGAAGGCGTCCCAATGGGCGTTGGGATCGCGCGTGTACTGGCCAAGCAAATCGAAGTTCGCCTCCCATTCGTCGCGGCCGTACCGCGCTGCCACTGGAGCGGGCAGCGCCCAGTAGAACGTGTCGCGCTGGGTGATCCCGAACAGCTGAAGCGACGCATCGTCGATCAGGTACGGAAGCTCCTCCACCTCATCGTCGAGCAGGCGGTCGCGGGCATGAAGTTCGAGCTGACGTTCGACCTCGGCCACAGCCGGAAGTGTGCGGAAGATGATGCGAGCCATGAGACCTGAATCCACAAGATTCGTGGTTTGTTCCATCATCGTTTGCACTGTCGTCCCATCGCGCTAACCTTGGCCAGGGGCTGTTGTTTAGGGGGTAGTATGCAGCGTCTCTTTCTGGGTTGTGCGTTCACTGCGCTTGCGATCACCGCCTCGTCGGCGAGCGCGGAGGAAAGCGTGACGCTCTACGTCGCGTGCATGACCCATTATGGCGACACGGACCGGCCCAACGACGTTACCCCTGTGGCGAAGGTGACCTGGCCCAGCGCGAGGGCGACACGGGGGCAGATCGACGACGCCTATTTCGGCGTGATGCAAAGTCGCGGCGTGCGCGTCTACAAAGCGCAGTGCTGGAGCACCGAAACGCCGGAAGGCGCGCCACGCGCGCGCGATACCTGGGAGGGACTGAGCGGTTACGCGAAGCGGCCGCGCCGGGCGCAGGCATTCAATGACATCTTCCCGGCGATGTTCGACCACGCGTTCCCCAAGCTGTCGCGCATGTACGATGGTCTGAGCCGGTCGGCATTCTCGGCGGTGGAAGTCGGCCCCGCCATTGACGTAGTCGCGAACGACAACGTCAAGCGAGACATCGAAACGGAGCGCAAGCGGGCGGAGGACGAGGCAAAGCGCGGACCTCCGCAGAAGTTCGAGATCGTCGCTGGGCCGAGCCATCGCCCGCGCATGACCAATGCAGAGGCAGACGCGAAATACGCGGCCGACATGGCCGAGTATCGCAAGACCATGGCGGCGCACGACGCGGCAGTGGCGCAGCACAAGGCAGCCCTAGACGCGGTCGAGCAACAGAAAGCGGCCAATGCAGCGGCGACTGCGAGCGCGCAGGCGGACTATGCGCAGAAGCGGGCCGAGTATCGCGAGAAGTACAAGGAAGTGACGGGAAGCTACCCGCCCGAGTGAGGCCACTTACGAAAGCGCGATATCCAGAAACAGCATTCCCGCAATGCCCGCAAGCAGGGCCATGAGCGCCTTGCTCGACGATCCGTTCTCGTGGATCGCCGGAATGAGCTCGGCAGCGCAAATGTAGATCATGGCGCCGGCGGCCCAACCCATTCCGGCGGGAAGCAGGCCGCTGACGACCGACACCAGGCTGACGCCGAGCAGTGCGCCGATCGGCTCGACGGCGCCAGTTGCTCCGCCAATCAGGACGGCGGCTCGCGGACTGCGGCCGATGCTCAGCATCGCCGCCGCGACGGCGAGGCCTTCGGGCAGGTTTTGAATGCCGATGCCGATCGCGGTGCTGATCGCGATGCGCCAATCGCCGGCTCCGAAGCCGACGCCGACCGCGGCGCCTTCGGGCAAGTTGTGGCTGGTCATTGCGAGGGTCAGCAGCCAGGCGCGGCGCGCCGTGCCGAGATCGACCGACGGGTCCGTCATCAACGATCGTTCGAGCGGCTCCCAGCGGCGGACGGCGTGGAGCGATCCTGCCCCCGCCAGAACGGCGAGCGCGACCATCCCCGCCGCGGCAAACGGACCGTGTCCCGCGTCCCTGGCAAACGCAGCGGCAGGGACGATCAGCGACAAATAGGACGCGGACAGCATGACGCCTGCAGCGAAGCCGAGCATCGCCGCCTGCTGCGATTGGGATGGGCGCCGCGCGAACAAGGCCGGCAGTGCGCCGATCAGCGTTGCGAAACCGGTGCAGACGCCCGCGAAGGTGCCCCAGCCTATCTCACCCAAGCCGGGCCTCCGCGGGCGTGCCGTTCATTCGCGTCAGGCAGGCCGGCCGCGAGCAGGGTCGGCGTTTGGTCTTGGGCCGCCCGCCACTCCGCTGGTGTATGTCATTCCGCCGAGGCGCTTGCCTGCAAGCCGGGCGGGGCGGATCAGCATCGGGAGAGTGAGGCCCGCAAGGACCCCGCCGATCCCGACTGCCCAGGCGAGACCCTGATTGCTGTTGCGTCGAGCCACCGGCCTACTCCGCAGGCTCGACGGCTTCGGCCATCGCCGGAGCGGAGTGGATGTCGGGCGCTCCGCCGAAGTCGTTGTTCGTCGTCTTGCCCGCGCCCGGACCAGCACCAAGGTCAGCGCCCGTGACCGGATCGGACGTTGGATCGGACTTGAGTCGGATCGCCATCTTCTCCATCGCCGCGGTCTCGACCGGGCCGAGGACGACCGACGCAGTGCCGTCGCCGCCCGAATCGGCGGGGAGGACCTCGTTGAGGTCGTCGACGCGCTGCCACTGCTCGCCGCTGTTCCACGGGCCCTGCATGTCGCCTTCTCCCTGAGAGGCATTGACGTACAAGTTGGCATATTTCTCCACACCTGGAAGCTTGCCCGGCGGGAAATTGTCCTCGATCGAATAGAGCGCCTTTTCGAACGACTTCTGGTGCGCGATCTCGCGGGTCATGAGGAAGCCGAGCGCTCCCTTGATGCCGGGGTCGTCGGTGATCCCGATCAGCCGCTCGTAGACGATCTTCGCGCGGGCTTCGGCGGCGATGTTCGAGCGGAGATCGACCGTTGGTTCGGAACGGCTGTCGATATAGGCTGCGGTCCACGGCACTCCGGCGCTGTCGATCAGCGCGGCGCCGCCGCCGAACAGAAGGGACTCCTTGGCGCTCGTGCCGGATTGGCCGACGGTCGAATACAGCTCGGCCTCGCTGGCCTGTTGCTCGGTCAGCTGCGCCTTCGCGCCCTTGTTGAGCATGGCGACGATGGATCCGATGATTTCGAGATGGCTCAATTCCTCGGTCGCAATGTCCATCAGCATGTCCTTGCGGCCGGGGTCGTCTTCGGAAAGCCCCTGGGTGAAGTAACGCATCGCAGCGGCCAGCTCGCCGTCGGCGCCGCCGAACTGTTCGAGCATCATGGTGGCGAGCTTCGGGTTCGGTTCGGACACCCTGACGGTATATTGCAGGCGCTTGTTGTGCATGAACATTGGGGCGAGTCCTCAAGGCTTGGGGGGACTCAAAGAAGCCTCGCGAATGCCTAAACGTTCCTGCCGCCTGGCGGGCCGCCTGTGGTTCTTATCGTAACGGGGCCGACGCTCTTAAGGTCATAAGGTCACAAAGGTCACGGACAGCAGCGCCATTCGTGTGACCTTATCCTCAAATGCCACAGTGGCCATGAGTGCATCATGCCACGTTCGTCGGCATGTAGGACAGCGCGATCAGCTCTTCGGCTGCTCAAGCTGGTAGGCGGTGAGGATGGCCTTGATCAGGCCGGGGAAGCGCTGGTCGACTTCTTGGCAGCGCGAGTAGTTGCGCATCTCCACGCCCTGCCGTTCGGAGCGGATCAGGCCGGCGTCGCGGAGCACCTTGAAGTGCTGCGACAGCGAGGATTTGGGGATCACCCGGTCGCCCGCGCTTGCCAGCACCGAGCAGCGCTGGACGCACTCCGCGCCCGCAATCTCCGCGAAGATGGACGCGCGCTCGGGATCCGAAAGCGCGTGCAGGATCGCTTCTGGGCGAAGGTCATCCGAGGAGGGGTGGACGAGGGGACGCATTACAAAATTCAGGTAGGGGGTCTTGAAGGTTAGTTCAATAGTTCCATATTCCTGAACTATGGGATTAACGACCGCCACTCGGCAGCCGTTCCCATCGATAAGGAAACGGGAAAATGCCGAAATTGAATGGCAAGGTCGCAGTCGTCACGGGTGCATCCAAGGGCATCGGCGCAGGGATCGCAAAGGCTCTTGCGGCCGAAGGCGCAGCGGTCGTGGTCAATTATTCGTCGAGCAAGGACGCCGCCGATGCGGTGGTCGACAGCATCACCCAGGCGGGCGGCAAGGCCGTCGCAGTGAAGGCCGACGTCAGCAAGGAACAGGACGCCAAGAGCCTGGTCGACGCGGCGGTCAACGAGTTCGGGCAGCTCGACGTGCTGGTCAACAACAGCGGCGTCTATGCCTTTTCGGCGATCGAGGACGTCAGCGAGGACGAGTACCGTCGCCAGTTCGACGTCAACGTGCTCGGGCCGCTGCTGACCACCAAGGCGGCCGTCCCGCACCTGAAGGACGGCGCGAGCGTGATCAACATTTCGTCCAACATCACCAGTGTGCTGGTTCCGCAGTCGGCGATCTACAGCGGCACCAAGGGCGCGCTGGACGCGGTCACGGGCGTGCTGGCCAAAGAGCTCGCGCCGCGCGGCATCCGCGTCAACGCGATCCTGCCCGGCTATACCGAGACCGAAGGCACCGGAGCGGCCGGAATCAGCGGCACCGACTTCGTCGACCAGATCGTCGCCCAGACCCCCCTCGCCCGCGCCGGCACGCCCGACGACATCGCCAAGGTCGCGGTGTTCCTGGCGAGCGACGAGGCCGGCTGGCTGACCGGCGAGAAGATCAACGCCAGCGGTGGACTTCGGTAAGCCGATTGGGGCTGCGGCGGCCTAGTGGATGCCGCAGCCTCAGTTCACGCCGGTTCGTTGCGGCAGATCCGGGATGCTGGACGTGCTCATCCCTTCCGAAAGGATATGCCCAGTGCGCTTTGCGAAGTCGGTGAACATCGCGACGATCTCCTCGTCGGTCACATGGCGCGGCTCCGGGTCGATCGCGCACAGGGTGCCGAAGAAGCTGCCGTCGTCGAGGTAGACGGGGAAGGAGCAATAGCTCTTGAAGCCGTAGATGACGGGGACCGGGTGGCGCGACCATTTGATGTCGTCGCTGGCGTCGTCGAACACGACCGCTTCGCCACTGTCGCGGATCTCGTCGCAGATCGTCTCGTGGATCTTGAGCTCGTCGCCCGGGTCCATGCCGAAGTCGATGCGGTCGATCACCTGGCAGGCGACCCAGCGGCAGTCGGTCACGCGCGCGACGGCGGCGAAGCCCATCCCGGT
>JAEVYW010000230.1 GCA_023392555.1 Pseudomonadota bacterium
TGCTGCTGGAAATCGAACGGACGAGTCCGCTTTCCGCCCGGCGGAGCCGGCGGATTATCGCGCAGGTCCGGGTCGTGCATCGCGAAATTGAGTGCATCGAGCCGGAACCCGTCGACGCCCTGGTCGAGCCAGAAACGTGCAGCACCAAGTAGGGCATCCTGCACTGCCGGGTGATGCACGTTGAGATCCGGCTGCTCGGGCAGGAAGTTGTGCAGATAATATTGCCCGCGACGCGCATCCCACGTCCACGCCGGGCCGCCAAACACGGACTGCCAATTGTTGGGCGGCGATCCGTCCGGCTTTGCGTCCGCCCAGACGTACCAATCCGCGAATTCGCCGCTGCGGCTGTCGCGACTCGCCTGGAACCAGGCGTGTTGATCAGAGGTGTGCGAATAGACCTGATCGATGATCAGCTTGAGGCCAAGCTGGTGAGCGCGGGCGATGAGGGCGTCGAAATCGGCGAGCGTTCCGAAGATGGGATCGACGTCGCAATAGTCCGCAACGTCATAGCCGAAATCGCGCATCGGCGAGGTGAAGAAGGGCGACAGCCAGACCGCGTCTACGCCAAGGTCAGCGATGTAATCGAGCCGCGAGGTGATGCCGGGAAGGTCGCCGATCCCATCGCCGTTGGAGTCGACAAAGCTGCGCGGATAGACCTGGTAGACGACTGCGCCGCGCCACCAGGGATTTGTCGCAGCGACCTCCGCCTTCGTGCCAAGTTGGTCAGCGAGCATCGCAGACCGCATAGCCGAGCGCAGGTAAACTGACGCGAACGCTTCCGGGAGCGCGCGCGGCCGTCGGGCAAGCGCCGGCAAGCCGGGTGAAGCGCTGCGACGCTGCGTCTACGACTACGTTCGCTTCGATCGGCTTGGTCGAAGTGTTCAGAACGACGAGCACTTCGCGGCCGTTGAGGATGCGTGAGAAGGCCAGCAGGCCGGGTCCGTCGGAACCGGCGCGGAAGACGGTCGAACCGCTGCGCAGCGCAGGGCTCGCCTTTCGCACAGCGGCGAGCTCGCGGACCAAGGCGTACAGCGGATGGGAGGTCCCGAAGTTCGACTGAGCGGTCGTCGCGCTCGATCCGATCAGCCGGTTGTCGTTGTAAACTGCGACCTGCGAAGGGAACATGTCCTCGCGCGCATCCTGGTCGCCGCCGTCGCCGGCAAAACCCTGCTCGTCGCCATAATAGATCGTCGGAACGCCGCGGGACGTCATCATCATCACGTGAGCAAGCATGACGCGCTTCAGGACTTCGTCGTCGGTGGCGTTCGGAAATGCCTTGCGGACGTAGAAGCCGAAGCGGCCCTGATCGTGATTGCCGATGAAGGTCGGCAGCTGCAGAGCCGCCTGATCGCCACCCTCGTATAGGGCGTCCTGCGAGAAGAAGTCGCGCCACACTTCCGTCGGCGCATTGCCCGCAATGGTGCGCAGCACGCCCTGCTTGAAAGCGAAGTCCAGCACTGCAGGGAGCTTGTCGCGTCGCGTATGCTGCGCGAGCATGCCCGGCTGGAAATCGTCGTTCGCCACCTCGCCGAAGATGTGGAAGTTCGGGATGCCCTTGGCCGCCGCGCGGGCACGCATTGCCGGCGCGAACTTGGCCCAGAATTCCGGATTCACGTGGCGCGCGGTATCAATGCGGAAGCCGTCGATGCCGTAGCGATCGATCCACGATCCGAAGATGTCGATGAAGCCCTGAACCACGCGCGGATTTTCGGTGTAGAGATCGTCGAGCCCAACGAAGTCTCCCATCTGGCTGGACTCGCCCCGGAACGTCGAATCCCCGCGATTGTGATAATAGATGGGGTCGTTGAGCCAGGCCGGGACCTTGATGTTTCGCTCCGCGGCCGGAACGCGCACCGTGTAGGCGTAATTCGGGTTCTTCAGCTTATCGAAGTTGCTGCCGCTGAAGCCCGAGTTGATGGCCGCGCCGTGCACGCCTCCGCGACGTTGGTACGGATAGTCGGCGATGCTCCGATACGGGCACTCGCCCTTCCCTTCGCACTCGGTGAACTGGATGACGTCAGCGGTGTGGTTGGCGATGATGTCCATATAGACCTTCATGCCGCGCGCGTGCGCCGCGTCGACTAGCGCCTTGAAGTCGGCATTGGTGCCGAGATGCGGATCGACTGACATGAAATCGGTCACCCAATAGCCGTGATAACCGGCGCTTTCCTGCCCCGGCGGACCCTGAACCGGCTTGTTCTTGAACACCGGCGCCAGCCAGATCGCGGTCGCGCCAAGCCCCTGAATGTAGTCGAGCCTGCTCGTCAGCCCCTTCAGGTCGCCGCCGTGGAAGAAGCCTTTGTGAGCCGGATCGAAGCCGGTCTTCAAGCGATCGCCAGCAATCCCGCCACGGTCGTTCGACCGATCCCCGTTCTCGAAGCGATCGGGGAGCAGGAAGTAAATGACCTCGTCCTGCGGAAGCCGCGAGCGATAAGACTGCGCGTCGGCTGCGCTCGCCGCCAATACCCCGGCAGCTACAAGAGCTTGTACAAGACGGTTCAAGATGCGGCCCTCATCATTTGTGTCATCGGTGCAAACTTCGCGACGTAGGCTCCATGCTCCGGCATGCGGGCCACGTCCGCGGCGTATCCGGCCTCGGTCAACCGCAGGAACTCGCCGAGCGTCTTTTCCGACAGCTGGTCGGCGATCGGGTGCCACGTCTCGGGAATGATGCCGTGACCGATCATAACCTGGACCCATCCAGGAATGTCGAACAGCTCGTCACCCTCACGGAACACGCGGCCGGTGGAGCGGAACAGGTCGATCTTCTGCTGCAGAGTGTCGGGCACTGTCATCGCCCGAACCTCATCCCAGAACGGGTCTCCGGTACGACCGTTGGCGTGATAGTGGAGCACCACGAAGTCGCGGATGCGCTCCATCTCGAAGCGCGTACGACGGTTGTATTCGTCGCGGGTCGCCTGATCGATCTCGCCGCTCGGCAGCAGGTCGAGAATGCGGTTCACGCCGGTCTGGACGATATGGATGCTGGTTGATTCCAGCGGCTCGATGAAGCCCGCCGATAGGCCAACGGCAATGACGTTCCGGACCCAGCTGTTGCGCCGCATTCCGGTCGTGAACCGAAGCACACGCGGGTCGGCCATTGGCTTGCCGTCGAGGTTCGCGAGAAGCGTTTCGGCGGCTTCATCCTCGCTAAGGTAGCGCGAGCAGAAGACGTAGCCGTTGCCGATGCGATGCTGCAGCGGGATGCGCCATTGCCATCCAGCCTTGTGGGCCGTTGCGCGAGTGTAAGGCGTGATTGGCGAAACGCTTTCGCACGGCACGGGCATGGCGCGATCGCAGGGAAGCCAGTGCGACCAGTCTTCGAACCCAGCCTCCAACTCGCCCTCGACGAGGAGGCCGCGGAAGCCTGAGCAATCGACGAACAGGTCGCCTTCGATCTTCGTCCCGTCCGCCAGGACAACGCAGGCGATGTCGCCCCAGTCGTTCTTTTCAGCGCCTACGATCCGTCCCTCCCGCCGAACGACGCCGCGCTCTTCCGCGAAACCGCGCAGGAAGCGGGCGTACAGGCCGGCGTCGAAATGAAAGGCGTACGGCATCGGCGGCAACGCGCTGTCGGCCGGGCGATCGACA
>JAEVYW010000271.1 GCA_023392555.1 Pseudomonadota bacterium
GCCTCAACCCAAGCTGTTCACGTCCATGGCCGCGATCGCGCTCATCGCCGGTGCCGCCGTGGCCCAGACGGGCGCCAACCAGGCCGCCTCCAACAGTTCATCTACGGCCGCACCG
This sequence comes from Pseudomonadota bacterium, assembly GCA_023392555.1. Classification (GTDB taxonomy): domain Bacteria; phylum Pseudomonadota; class Alphaproteobacteria; order Sphingomonadales; family Sphingomonadaceae; genus Sphingomicrobium. Next base: position 116 of record JAEVYW010000271.1, read on the forward strand.
GGCGCAAAGCCGAATGAGCTTCTCGACGCCCAGGTCATGCTCGACGTCGCCGGCTTCTCGCCGGGCACGATCGACGGCAAGCATGGAAGCTCGATGACCAAGGCCGTGCGCGGCTTTCAGCAGGCGAACGGCCTGACCGTCACGGGCAAGCTTGACGAGAAGACCAAGACCGCGCTTCAGAAGTTCAGCCGCCCGGGTTCGATCATGGTCAAGCTGACCAACGACGACGTCGGCGGGCCGTTCACCTATCCCATGCCCAAGAAGCCCGAGGATCAGGCCAAGCTCGACGCGCTCAATTATCGCAACATGCTGGAGAAGCTGGCGGAGCGGTATCACACCACGCCCGAAGCGATCGTCGAGATGAACGGGCCGGAGAAGCTGATCGGCGTCGGCCAGGAGTTGCTGCTTCCGAACGTCGTTCCGGCGTCGCGCAACTATGACGGTGCGATGGACAAGCAGGGCGCGCTCCTGAATGAGCTGAACGTGCCGGGCGACGTTCCCAAGGGCGACTACATTGTCGTCGACAAGAGCGAGGGTACGCTCAAGGTCTACAAGGGCGAGTTCCCATCAGGGAAGACGGCCCCGACGGACGGCGGCCAGCTGATCGCGCAATTCCCGGTGACCACGGGCTCGGGCCACGACCCGCTGCCGCTCGGCAATTGGAAGGTACCTACATTCTCGTTCCTGCCGCCGTTCAACTATCAGCCGGATCTGTTCTGGGACGTTTCGGACGAGAAGGCGGAGCACAAGCTTCCGCCGGGACCGAACGGGATGGTCGGAGTCGCCTGGCTCGATTTGACCAAGGAGCATTACGGCATCCACGGAACGCCTGAGCCTCGCTGGATCGGCAAGACCGAGAGCCACGGCTGTTTGCGGTTGACCAACTGGGACGTGATGCGATTGTCGCGGATGATGAAGCCTGGGTTCCAGGCGAAGTTCGTGGCCTGACCGCGTAGAACAGGGGGCTCATGTTCAAGGTCTTCTCCACCGCCGTCATCACGGCGATCCTGACAAGCGCCTTCTGGATCTTCTACTTCAACCTCTCGTCGGTGAACGGGCGGGTGCAGCCCGCAGGCGACGTCGCGGTCGTCGAGACCAAGGCGGGGAATGTTGCGGTCGCGGAGAGCGTCGAGGTCGGTCCGGCCGGGCTTGCGATTCCTGTCGCGGGGATCAAGGCGAAAGACCTGACCGACACCTTCACCCAGGCGCGCGCAGGTGGTGCGCGGGTGCACGACGCGATCGACATCATGGCCGCCGAAGGAACCCCCGTGATCGCCGCCACGGACGGCACAGTCGAGAAGCTCTTCTTCTCGAACGGCGGGGGCGGAATAACCGCTTACGTTCGCTCACCCGACCAGAAGTGGACCTATTATTACGCGCATCTGCAAAGCTACGCGCCGGGTCTTGCCGAAGGGCAGCAGATCAAGCGCGGCCAGCCGATCGGTCGCGTAGGCCACACGGGCAACGCCAGCGCTGAGGGTCCGCACCTTCACTTCGCAATCAATCAGATGGCGCCGGGGGAGAAGTGGTACCAGGGCACGCCGATCAACCCATACCCCCTGCTTGCCGGGAAACGGGTCAGGGGCTAAGGCCCGCTCGCAATCCGCGGGCGTGCGTCCGTGGCGGCTCTTTCACCAGTCTTGAGCAGGTAGGCGATCATGAAGATCAGCGGCGTGGACATCCGTCCCGGCAATATCATCGAATATGAAGGCGGCATTTGGCGCGCCGTGAAGATCCAGCACACGCAGCCCGGCAAGGGTGGCGCCTACATGCAGGTCGAGCTGAAGAACCTTATCGACGGGCGCAAAAACAACGTCCGTTTCCGCTCGGCGGAAACGGTCGAGCGCGTGCGCCTCGACACCAAGGACTTCCAGTTCCTGTTCCATGACGGCGACATGCTGGTGTTCATGGATAAGGAAAATTACGAGCAGGTCTCTCTTGCCGAGGACCTTATCGGCGAGCCCGCGGCCTTCCTTCAGGACGGCATGGACGTCGTCATGGAACTCTACAACGAGCGGCCGATCAGCGTTCAGCTTCCCGACCAGATCGAAGCCACGATCGTCGAGGCTGACGCGGTGGTGAAGGGGCAGACCGCTTCGTCCAGCTACAAGCCGGCCGTTTTGGACAATGGCGTGCGCGTCATGGTCCCGCCGCACATCGCGAGCGGAACGCGTATCGTCGTCGATACGTATAGCCGCGAATATGTTCGCCGCGCCGACTAAGCAGATCTGACTTGGCACCCCAGTCCGGCCTCATCACCGTCATGGAGCGCGCCGTCCGCAAGGCGGCGCCGCGCCTTCGCCGCGATTTCGGCGAGGTCGAGCAGCTGCAGGTCAGCCGCAAGGGCCCGGGCGACTTCGTCACCATGGCCGACAAGCGCGCCGAGGCGACGATCGTCGAGGAACTGCGCAACGCTCGACCTGACTGGGGCCTGCTGCTGGAAGAAGGCGGCGAGATCGAGGGTAATCCGTCGAAGCCGCGCTGGATCGTCGACCCGCTCGATGGGACGACCAACTTCCTGCACGGCATCCCGCATTTCTCGATCTCGATCGCGGTCGAAGAGAAGCGCCCGGACGGACGGCCCGACATCACGCACGGCATGGTCTACCAGCCGCTGACCGACGAGGGCTTCTGGGCGGAAAAGGGGCGGGGCGCCTGGCTTCAGTCGAACCGCCTTCGGGTGTCAGCACGCCGTGACCTGATCGACTGCGTCATCGGCACCGGCATCCCGCACATCGGCCGCGGCGATGCGGCCGCCTGGACCAAGGTCTACTCCGCGCTCTCGGGTGAAGTGGCTGGAATCCGCCGCCTGGGCTCCGCCGCGCTCGACCTCGCCTGGGTGGCCGCGGGCCGCTTCGACGGCTTCTGGGAAGACGATCTCGACCCGTGGGATTCGGCCGCCGGGCTGCTTCTCGTCCGTGAGGCCGGCGGGTTCGTCAGCGACTATCGCGGACAGGACCGCATGTTCGAGCGGCGCCAGTATATCGCTGCTTCGGGCAGCATTCACAGCAAGCTGCAAAAGCTCGTCGCCGGAGCCCTCCGCTAGAGGGAAAAAGGCGCGATTTTGCGCCTGCGAAGAGGTTGCCCCACGCAAATCGCTGGCCTAAAGCGCCGCCAAGTCTCGAGACCCGGAGTTTCCCCTTTGTCCAGCGTCGCTGCCGGATACCTTCCGATCCTGCTTTTCCTTGGCGTAGCCCTGGGATTGTCGTTCGCGTTCGTCGTTCTTCCGATGATCGTGTCGCGCCTCACGGGTGCGCACCGTCCGGACCCGGCCAAGCTCAGCGAATATGAGTGCGGCTTCCCGGCGTTCGAGGACGCGCGGGCCCAGTTCGACGTCCGCTTCTATCTCGTCGCAATCCTGTTCATCGTGTTCGACCTTGAAGCGGCGTTCCTGTTCCCGTGGGCGGTTACGCTCGACTTCACCCAATGGCCCGGCTGGGTCGCAATGATGATCTTCCTTGCGGAGCTGGGCCTCGGCCTTGCCTATGCGTGGAAGAAGGGGGCGCTCGAATGGGAGTAATGCTCAACCCCCGCGAGAATTACGAGCCGACCGAGGAGGAACTCGCCCGGCTCGCAGGTCTCGTTCCCGGCGACATCGACCGTGCCAAGCTCGAGGAGCTGCGCCGCAACCTCGATGAAAAGGGCTTCATGGTCACCACGACCGAAGACCTGTTCACTTGGGCGCGGACCGGTTCGTTGTGGTGGATGACCTTCGGCCTGGCATGCTGTGCGGTCGAGATGATCCACGTGAACATGCCGCGCTACGACCTTGAGCGCTTTGGTGCCGCGCCGCGTGCGTCCCCGCGGCAGTCGGACGTGATGATCGTTGCCGGTACGCTCTGCAACAAGATGGCCGCGCCGCTGCGCCGGGTTTACGACCAGATGTCGGAGCCGCGCTACGTCATCTCGATGGGCAGCTGCGCCAATGGCGGCGGCTATTACCACTACAGCTATTCGGTGGTTCGCGGCTGCGACCGCATCGTTCCGGTCGACATCTACGTCCCGGGATGTCCGCCTACCGCGGAAGCCCTGCTGTACGGAATCCTTCAGCTGCAGCGGAAGATACGCCGCGAAGGGACGATTGAGCGCTAATGGCCGTTCAGCTCGCAAAGCACGTCCCGCAGACTGCGCCCAACGATGGCGTCGAAGCTGCCGCTCGCTCCGCACTCGGCGACATGATCGTCGAGGTGAAGGACCATGTCGGTGAGATCACGCTGACGGTTCGCCGTGAGGCGGTGGTCGACGTGCTCCGCACGCTGCGCGACACGCCCGGCCTCGAGTATCAGCAGATGGTCGAGATCGCGGGCTGCGATTACCCGGAGCGGCCTGAGCGTTTCGAGGTGAACTATCACCTTCTCTCGCTGACTCAGAACCGCCGCATCCGCGTGAAGGTGCTGACCGACGACAAGACGCCGGTGCCGACCTCGACCGGGTTGTGGCCGGTCGCCAATTGGTATGAGCGCGAAGTGTTCGATCTCTACGGCGTGCTGTTCGAAGGTCATCCGGACCTGCGCCGGATCCTCACCGACTACGGCTTCGAGGGCTATCCCCTGCGCAAGGACTTCCCGCTGACCGGCCACGTCGAGCTGCGCTACTCGGAGGCCGAGAAGCGCGTGGTCTATGAGAAGGTCGCGCTGCCGCAGGACTTCCGCGCGTTTGACTTCCTGATGCCGTGGGAAGGCGCCGAATACGTTCTTCCGGGCGACGAGAAGGCCAAGGCCGAGCAGCCGGGCGCCCCGACGCAGGCGGCCGCTCCGAGCGGTCCCGCTCCGACGAACGTCAAAACTCCGGCCGAAACGCCGAAGACGACCGATAAGCCCGCCGACAGCGGTGCAGGCGATCCTGCCAATGCCGAGGCCAACAAGCAGGCCCGCAAGCCGGCTCAGGCGAAGGCGGAATCGCAGGTCAGCAAGCCGAGCGACACTCCGGAGCCCGCGCCGAAGGGCAGCGGCAGACGTCGTCCGGGTGGAGGCCCAGCATGATCGACACCCGCACCAAGTCGCGCACCGTCGAGGTGGGCGTGAACCTGCCCGGGGATCAGTCGATCGACCGCGTCAGCGACGCTGGCTCGCCCGGCAACTACACGATCAACTTCGGGCCTCAGCACCCGGCCGCGCACGGCGTTCTTCGTCTCATCCTCGAGCTCGACGGCGAGATCGTCGAGCGCGTCGATCCGCACGTCGGCCTGCTTCACCGCGGCACCGAGAAGCTGATCGAATACAAGACCTACGC
>JAEVYW010000073.1 GCA_023392555.1 Pseudomonadota bacterium
GGGGTGGACCATCCTGAAGAAGGCGACACGATGCGTGCTCTTGGTGCGCGCTCGCTCACGGCAGGCATCGTCTGGATCGTGGCGGGTGTGCTGGTAGTGTTCGGCGTCGCGGAGATGGGGCTTGAGAAGGAGGTCTACCTGCTCGGTGGCCTGCTCATCGCCTACGGCCTCGCCAGCATCGTTGCGATCCACCTCGCCAAGCGCGGCGAGACCAGCAACATGCTCAGCTCCATCGTCGGCGATTTCTCGGGAATGCCGCAGGTGATGAAGCGCCTCGCGCTCGTCCAGTTCTTCAGCTGGTCAGCGCTCTTCATCATGTGGATCAACACCACGCCCGTAGTCGCGCAGAACTTCTTCGGTTCGGGCGATCCGCAGAGCACCGCGTATCAGGATGCGGGCAATTGGGTCGGCGTGCTCTTCTCGGTATACAACGGCGTCGCCGCAGTCGCTGCACTCACCCTCCTGCCCTTCCTCGCCTCACGCTTGGGCAAGGCCAGGACCCACATCATCGGCCTGCTTGCGGGCGCGGCCGGCTACGCGAGCTTCTTCGTCATCAAGGACCCGAACTGGCTGATCGTTTCGGAGATCGGGGTGGGCATCGCCTGGGCGTCGATCCTGGCCATGCCGTACGCGATCCTGGCGTCCAACCTGCCGCAGCGGAAGCTCGGGATCTACATGGGCCTGTTCAACGTCTTCGTCGTCGTCCCGCAGTTGCTCGTCGCGACCGTCATGGGATCCATCATGAAGGCGTTCTTCCCGAACGAGCCGATCTGGACGATGGCCTTCGCGTCCGCCGTGATGGTCCTTGCCGCGCTTGCAATGCTCCGCGTCCGTGCCGTGGAGCAGGCCGACTAGCCGTCGATGGCCGCCATCAGCGTGGCGTTTCCGCCCGCAGCCGTCGTGTCGATGCAGGTAACGCGCTCCGTCCCGAACCGCGCCACATAGTGCGGGCCGCCGGCCTTGGGTCCAGTGCCGCTTAGACCCTCACCGCCGAACGGCTGGCTTTCGACCACCGCGCCGATCTGATTGCGGTTGACGTAGAAGTTGCCGACGCGGGCGCGCTGCTCGACGAAGTCGCGGGTCGTGTCGATGCGGCTCTGCAGGCCGAGTGTCAGGCCGTATCCCGTCGCGTTGATCTCATCGACCACGCGTCCAAGGTCTTCAGCACCGAACCGGATGACGTGCAGCAGCGGTCCGAAATTCTCGCGGTTCAAATCCTTTAGCGAGCGAATTTCAAACATTGCGGGAGCGACGTAGGTCCCATTCTGCGCTTCCGCCGGGAGATCCAGGCGGGCGATGCGCTTCGCGTTCTGGTCCAGCCAGACGAGATGCTCGTCGAGCGCCTTCTTCGCTTCAGTATCGATGACGGGCCCGACGTCAGTCGCGATATCGTCCGGATCACCGACCTTCAACGCCTGCATCGCGCCGGAGATCATGTCGATCATCCCATCCGCGACATCGTCCTGAAGGAACAGCACGCGCAGCGCCGAACAGCGCTGGCCGGCGCTCTGAAAGGCGGACGAGACGACGTCGCGGGTCACCTGTTCCGGTAGTGCCGAGCTGTCGACGATCATCGCATTCTGGCCGCCGGTCTCGGCGATGAACGGAATGATCGGCCCGTCGCGCTCAGCGAGCGTCCGGTTGATGATCCGGGCGACTTCGGTCGAACCCGTGAAGGCCACGCCGGCGATACCGGGATGAGCGGTCAGGGCACCGCCCACCTTGCCGTCGCCCGGCGCGAGCTGAACGACGTCGTCGGGAATGCCCGCGCGGTGCATCAGATCGACCGCGAAGGCGCCAATCAGCGGCGTTTGCTCGGCAGGCTTGGCGATGGCCGTATTGCCTGCCGCGAGCGCGGCCGCGATCGGACCGGTGAAGATCGCCAGCGGGAAATTCCATGGGCTGATGCAGACGAAGGCGCCGCGGCCATGCATGCGCAGCTCGTTCTGCTCGCCGGTCGGTCCCGGAAGAGGGAGCGGACCGGAGAACTGGCGTCGCCCTTCGGACGCATAATAGCGCAGGAAATCGACGGCCTCGCGGACTTCGAGGATCGCGTCGGGAAGCGTCTTACCGCCCTCGCGAATGCACAGCGAGAAGAACTCCTCGCGATGCTCCTCGTAAAGGTCGGCGACCCGATCCAGCAGCTGCGCCCTCGCCTCGCCGCCCAGCGCGTCCCATTCCGGCTGCGAAGCCGCGGCGGAGCGGACGATCCGGTCGACGTCCTGATCTGTAGCGTTGGTCACCGTGCCGATCTCGGCGCGGTGATCCTGCGGCGAAGTCACCGTTTCACCCTTGCGGGTCACGCCTGCCGGCGCTGCACTCCAGCTTCGTCCCTCAAGCTTGCGCAGGCGCTCGAGCAGTGGCTCACGGACCAGCGGATCGGAGAGGTCAACGCCGGCGCTGTTGTGCCGCTGGGGGCCGAAGATGTCGCGCGGGCTGACAATCTTCGGGTTGCGTTTGGGACTGAGCTTTTCGAGGTCGGCAACAGGATCGCGAACCAAATCGTCCAGCGAGACCTGCTCATCCGCGATACGGTTCACGAACGACGAGTTGGCGCCGTTCTCAAGCAGGCGGCGCACCAGATATGCCAGCAGTTCCTTGTGGCTCCCGACGGGCGCGTAAATGCGGACCGGCGTCGGCGTATCGCCAATGCCCTTCTCAAGACGGGCGAGCTCCTCGTAGAGCCCCTCGCCCATGCCGTGCAGGCACTGAAACTCGAACGGCGTCTCACCGGCAAGCGCCTTGATCTGCCCAATCGTGTTCGCGTTGTGCGTGGCGAAGGCCGAATAGATGACGTCCTTTGCGGCCAACATGACCTTCGCGCACGCGAGATAGGAGACGTCGGTCGCAATCTTGCGCGTGAACACGGGATAGTCGGCCAGGCCGCCGACCTGCGCCGCCTTGATCTCCGTGTCCCAATATGCGCCCTTGACTAGGCGGACCATGATCTTGCGACCATGCGCGCGAGCGACTTCGGCGACCCATTCGCACAGTGGAGCGGCGCGCTTCTGATAAGCTTGTAGCGCAAGGCCGAAGCCCCCCCATCCGTTCGCAAACAGCTCGTCATCGGCCATGAGCGCTTCGAACACGTCCATCTGCAGCTCGAGGCGATCGGCCTCCTCGGCATCGATGGTGAAGTGCACGTCGGCCCTCGACGCCATGAGCGCCAGCTCACGCACGACCGGAAGAACCGCAGCAACCGCCTCGGCCTGCCGAGTATATTCGTACCGCGGGTGAAGCGCGGTGAGCTTGACCGAAATGCCGGGCGCCTTGCGGAAGCCACCCTTCGCATCCTTGGCGATGCGGGTGAGCGCACTGCGATAAGCCTCAGCGTAGCGCTCGGCATCCTCGAACGTGCGCGCGGCCTCGCCAAGCATGTCGAAGCTGTGACTGAGGCCCTGCCGTCGCTCGGGCTCGGCGCGCTTCAGCGCCTCGTCGATGTTGCGGCCGAACACGAAGTTGCGGCCGAGGATCTTCATCGCCTCGCGAACCGCCGTGCGAACCACCGGCTCGCCAAGCCGGCCGACCGCCCGGCCGAGCGCCGCGCGCCAATTGTCGCTGCGGTCGTTGGCGCCTTCCAGAACCTTGCCGGTCAGCAGCAAAGAAAAGGTCGCAGCGTTGACGAAGGACGAGTCCGAACGCCCGATCTTCTCGGCCCAGTCGGGGCCGGACAACTTGTCGGCAATCAGCTCATCCGCCGTGTGCGCGTCGGGAATGCGCAGAAGAGCCTCCGCGAGGCACATCATCGCAATGCCTTCCTCGCTGCCGAGGTCGTAGGCGTGGAGG
>JAEVYW010000079.1 GCA_023392555.1 Pseudomonadota bacterium
TTGTACGCCTCCACCCCTATCGTTCGATAAGTACGAAACAGCAGTAAGTCTTTGGTTTCATGCATAGTTCTGACGTGCTATTCAAAAAACGGAAAGGGGATGTCGATGAATACGACCTTTCTTCGAGTGCTGGCGGTGTTCGCGCTGTTCGTCAGCTTCAGTAGTCCAGCCTACGCGTATCTCGATCCCGCCACCGGCAGCATCATCGTTCAGTCGGTGATCGGCGCGGTTGCCGGCTTCGTCATGTACTCCAAGCTCTTCGCCTCGCGCGTTCGCAATTTCTTCGCGCGACTCGGCAGCGGACGCAGCAAGACCGACGCTGAATGAGTTCGGTTGCCCCGGACCCGGGGTCCTTCCGAGATCCAGGCAGCCGCATCTACCTCGATGGAGGCCGCGTATTGCGCGCGGTCTATCCAGCGAGCGCAAAGGACTATGAGGCGTTTCGCGACTCCGGCCTGCTTGCCCGGCTGATTGCGGATGGCCGGCTGCTCAACTCCGAGGAGATCGGCACAGCGAACTCACCGGATCCCGACGCCGCGTACACGCTCGAGCATCCGCGCCTGGATTTCATCAGCTATCCTTACGAATGGCCCTTCGCATTGCTGAAGTCGTCGGCGCTCCTGCAGCTCGACCTTCTGCTGGCGGCCCTAGACGATGGTTTCACCATGTCCGACGCGACCGCATACAATGTGCAGTTCGTCGGCACGGACCCCGTCTTCATCGACCATCTGTCCTTCCGCCCCTATCGCGACGGGGAGATCTGGGCAGGCCATCGCCAGTTCTGCATGCAATTCCTCAACCCGATCTTCCTCTGGTCGCGGTTCGGAGTGCCGCCCAATTCATGGTTCCGTGGTTCTCTCGAAGGCATCGAGCCGGAACAGCTTGCGCCGCTACTGCGGTTGCGGGACCGCCTGTCGTGGACAGCGCTCACTCACATCGCGCTGCAAGCTTCGCTGCAGAAGCGCGCGAACAGCGGTGGCGGCGGCGATACGCCCGCGCGCCAGGCGAAGCTTTCGCGCACGTCGTTCCGCGGCGTGCTCTCGGGCCTCCGCAGCTTCATCGCCAAAGCAGAGCCGCCCGGCGGACGAACAGTCTGGGACCGCTACGCCAACGCCAATAGCTACGGAGCAGAGGAAGCGGAGGCTAAGCGGAGCTTCGTTCGGCGGATGGCCGAGGCGGTGAAGCCCGGACTGCTGTTCGACCTTGGCTGCAACACGGGCGACTATTCGATTGCTGCCATCGAGGCCGGCGCCCGGCGCGCTGTGGGTTTCGATTTCGATTTCGGTGCGCTCGATCAGGCCGTGCAACGGTCGCAAGGCTCGAAGCTCCCGTTCCTGCCGCTGTGGCTCGATGCGACCAACCCAAGTCCGGATCAGGGCTGGGCGCAGAGGGAACGCGGCGGATTCGACCGCAGGGTGAGGGGAGACGCGATATTTGCGTTGGCCTTCATCCACCACATCGCCATCGCTCGGAACGTGCCGTTGCCGATGGTCATCGACTGGATCATGGCGATCGCACCGGCCGGAGTGATCGAATTCCCGCCGAAGAGCGACCCGATGGTCCAGCGCTTGCTTCGCAATCGCCCCGATATCTTCCCTGACTACGACGAGGCGCATTTCATCGCTGCAGTCGAAGCGCGCGGACGGATCGTCGAGAAGCAGCACCTTTCCAAAGGAGGACGCCTGCTCATCTGGTACGACCGGAGCAATTAGCGCGTCCGACTTTCCGCCGCATTCTGATCACCAATCGCTGGCATCTCGCCGTTCGTCGAAAGCTTGGTGCCGGTAGCGCGCGGCCTCGGCTTAACCGGGCCAAAGCACACGAATTTGCTGGAGGGGATATGCGGACAATCGGGAAACTCATGGCGACGATCGCGGTCGCGGGACTGAGCGCTTCTGCCGCAGTGGCGCAGCCGACCGCGCAGGCCGCCAAAGTGCCGCCGATTGGCTTCACCCAGCGCACGCTGCCAAACGGCCTGAAGGTCATCGCCATTCGCGATACCAAGACGCCCGACGTTACCGTGTCGATGTGGTACGAGGTCGGGTCGAAGCATGATCCCGAGGGCCGCTCGGGCTTCGCGCATCTATTCGAGCATATCCTTAGCCGCAAGACGGTGAACATGCCGTACAACGCCATCAACAAGATGGTGGACGACATCGGCGGCACCCGGAACGCGTCGACCTGGTACGACCGGACCAATTATTACGAGACTGTCCCGGCCGAATATCTGGAGCGGATGCTGTGGACCCATGCCGAGCGCATGGCTCGCCCGGTCGTCGATGAAGAAGTGTTCGAAACCGAGCGCAACGTCGTCAAGGAAGAGCTTCGGCAGCGCGTGCTCGCGCCTCCTTATGGCCGACTCTACAGCTTCGCGATCGGCGAGAACGTCTACAACGTGCTGCCGCACCGCCGCCCGACCATCGGCAGCATCTCCGACCTCGATTCCGCGACCCTGGCCGATGCGCGCGCATTCCATCAGGCGTTCTACGGTCCTGATACGGCGACTTTGATCGTGTCGGGCAATTTCGATCCAGCGCAGCTCAACAGTCTCGTCGATCGCTATTTCGCGCCGATCCCGAAGCGGGCGAAGGGCGCCTCGCTCGTGCTCAAGGGCAAGGACAAGCCGCTGGTCGGAAGCCGGCGCGTCACGGCCACCGGCCCCAACGTGCCGCTGCCGCTCGTCGGTGCGGCGTGGCAAATCCCAGGTGCTGCAAGCCCGGACATGCCGGTGATGGACGTGATCGACGCGATCCTGACGGCGGGCGAACATAACCGGTTGCAGACGGCCTTGGTGAAGCCGGGCCTTTCGACCAGCGTTTCGTCGACGCTCAACGACACTGAGGAACAGGGTTATTACGCGCTGACCGCCTTCGTCGCGAGCGGACAGGAGCCGGAGGCGGTTGCCAAGGAACTGGACGCGGCGCTCAACCGACTGCGAACGCAGGGTCCAACGGCGGAAGAACTGAGTGAAGCGAAGAACGAACTGCTCGCCTACGCGCTGGAAGAGCGGGAGGTTGCCAGCAATCGTGCGTTCGTCCTCGGCGAAGGCTTGGTTCGGACGGGCAACCCTCGCGCCGCCGACAAGCGCCTTGCCGGCATCGCCAAGGTCACCGCGGCGGATGTGCAGCGCACCGCGAGCAGGCTGCTGAACCCGCAGCATCGTATCGAGCTTCGCTACCAGAAGGGCGATGGCGAGGCGAAGGGCTGGGCCAATCCGACCCCGCTGCCGCACTTCTCCAGCCCGCCACCGGCGACTGGTGCTCCCAACCAGCTCCGCGCCGAGGGTCAGCGCGAAGCCCCTCCCGCGCCTGGAACGCCTGCGCAATTCGTCATGCCGCAAGTGTCCGACGCGAAGCTCGCAAATGGCGTGCGGCTGATCGCCGCGCGCACGAGCGATGTGCCGCTTACGACGCTGACCATCGCCATGAAGGGCGGAACGTCGGTCGAGCCGCGCGCGAAGTCCGGGCTTGCGGCGCTTGCCGCGGATCTCGCGAACAAGGGCACCGCCACGCGCTCTGCCGAAGAGATTGCGGCTGGATTCGAGCGGCTCGGCGCGTCGTTGAACAGCGCCGCGTCAGCGGACGGCACGTTCGTCACCGTCACCGCCCCCGCAGCCACCCTTCGCGAAGCTGCGACGCTGCTGGGCGACGTCCTGCAGAACGCGTCCTATCCCGAGGAGGAATTCGCGCGTGAGCGCAAGCGTGCGCTCGACGGACTGTCGGTGGCGATGAAGGATCCGGGCCAGCTGGCAAGCCGCCTGATCAACCCAGTCGCCTACGGTTCCGCGCCTTACGGCATTGTTGCCGGAGGAACGCCGGCGAGCCTTGCGGCGCTGACCCGCGCCGACTTGTACGACTATCGCCAGCGCTGGTGGCGGCCCGACCTTGCGACGGCGGTGATATCAGGTGGCATTGACCCGGCGGAGGCGCGACAGGTCCTGGAGGCTGCGCTTGGCGGCTGGCGGGCCAATGGTCCTGCGCCGGTGCTTCCGACAGACCTGGCCGGCACGGAGCCCGCTCCTCGAACGCTCGTGGTCGACCTTCCGGGCTCGGGCCAGGCGAGCGTCTATGCAGTTGCGCGCGGTATCCGGCGGTCGGACCCGGCCTATTACGATGCATCGCTTGCGAACTCGATTCTCGGCGGGTCGTCTACGGGTCGCCTGTTCCAGGAGATCCGCGTCAAGCGTGCGCTCAGCTACGGCGCGCAGAGCCAGCTAGCCGGGCAACTCGCCGGAGGCGTCGTGCTGGCGTCGGCGCAGACCAAGAACGAAAGCGCGGCGGAGGTCGCCAAGATCTTCCTCGACGAGTTCGCGCGGATCGGATCGGAGCCGCTGAACCCGCAGGATGTGGCGAACCGCAAGACATTCCAGATCGGAACGCTGCGCCGCCAGCTGCAGACCAGCAGCGGGTTCAACGGCACGATTGCGGGTGCAGTGATGCGCGGCGTCGAGCCCGCGGAAGCGCTCGACTTCGCATCCCGCATCCAGGCGGTTCAGGGACCTGCGGCGACCGCCGCGCTCGGGCGGCTGGTGCAGCCGGACAGGGTTTCGATCGTCATCGTCGGCGACAGTGCGAAGTTCGTCGATCAGCTGCGCAAGCTGCGGCCGAACGTCGTCGTGGTTCCGGCCGACAAGCTCGACCTGACGACGGCCGCTTCAGTTCAATGACATTTGAAGCGGTCGAACGGTTCAAGGCAGGCGTTGCAGCGCCATTGGGCCTTGCACGGGGTTGAGCCGAAGCGGCTGACCTCGACCGTGTCGGACGATCCGCACTGTGGGCAGGTCGCCTCGCGGCCCTCATGCGGCGGATCTATGCCATAAGCCTTGAGCGCTGCGCG
>JAEVYW010000258.1 GCA_023392555.1 Pseudomonadota bacterium
GCCTGGTTCGATGCGCTTCCGAACGCCGAGTTGTCTGCGCTTCACTATCAGGGCGGCGGAGCGCTGCGTGCCCGGATCGAGATGGACCTCGGCAAGGCCGCTGCGCCGTTCCTGAAGCAGCACGACGATGCAGCGCTTGCGTCGCTGTTCACCGATCTCGGCGGGCACTGCATGGAATCGCTGGTCGAGGCCTTCGATGCCGCTCAGGACGATGTCCCGACCCTGTTCATGGCCTGGACGATCAAGGGCCACGGCCTGCCGTTCGCCGGTCACAAGGACAATCATTCCGGCCTGATGAACCCGACGCAGATGGCGGCATGGCGTCAGGCAATGGGCGTCAACGAAGGCGAAGAGTGGGAGCCGCTCCCAAGCATCGGCGACAATGCACGGCCCGGCGTCGAGGCTCTGATCGACCGCACGCGCATCGCGCGGGAGAAGCGCAAGCGGGTCTTCGGCCAGCTTACCGTACCTGCAATCGCGACGCCGACCGGCGAGGAGCAGTCGACCCAGGCGGCGTTCGGCAAGATCCTGCTCGACATCGCCAAGGCCAGCGGCCCGCTCGCGGACCGCATCGTCACGACCTCGCCGGACGTGACCGTCTCGACCAACCTCGGCGCCTGGGTGAACCAGCGCGGGCTATTCCGCCGCAACGGAATTGCCGACGTTTTTGCGCGCGAAAAGATTGCGTCAGCACAAAAGTGGACGTCGACAAATAACGGCCAACATCTCGAGCTCGGCATCGCCGAGAGCAACCTGTTCCTGATGCTCGCCGCCGCCGGACTCTCGGGCGACATGTTCGACCAGCGCCTCGCGCCGATCGGGACGCTCTATGATCCGTTCATAGCCCGCGGTCTCGATGCGCTGAATTACGCCTGCTACCAGGACGCGCGGTTTCTGCTTGTCGCGACGCCGAGCGGGATCACGCTCGGGCCCGAGGGCGGTGCTCACCAGTCGATCAACCCGCCCCTCATCGCGCTCGGCCAGCCCGGCCTGCGGCACTACGAGCCGGCCTTTGCCGACGAGCTCGCGGCGATGATGGAGACGGCCTTCAAGCTGATCGACGATCCGAACGGCGAGAGCACGTACCTGCGTCTCTCGACCCGCAGCATCCGCCAGATCGAACGCGAGAACGACAGTTGGCGCGAAGACGCGCTTCAGGGCGCCTACTGGCTTCGCGAGCCCGGCAACGGCGCCGAAGCGGCGATCGTCGGCATGGGCGCCGTGATGCCCGAGGCGATCGCCGCGTGGGAAGAATTGCGCGAGGACGTCCCCGGACTCGGACTGCTTTCCGTCACCTCGCCCGACCTGCTCCATCGCGGCTGGACCGCGGCGCAGGCGGGCCGATGGGCCGGCAAGAGCGACCCGAGCCATGCGGAGCGCCTGCTCTCGCGTCTCGGCCGCAATGCCGGTCTCGTCACCATTGCCGACGCTGCGCCCGCTTCACTGTCATGGCTCGGCGGAGTCCTTGGCCAGCGCGTAGCCCCGCTCGGCGTCGACCGCTTCGGCCAGACCGGCAACCTCGCCGACCTCTATGCCGCCTACCGCCTCGACGGCGCGGCGATCACCGAGGCCGTTGCCGAGCTGCTGTTGGCGCAATAGGGGGACTGAATGCCCGGCCGTTATTTCGACGAATGGCAGATCGGCGACAGCGTCGCGCACGCCATCACGCGCACCGTGACCGAGACCGACAATCTGTTGATGTCGACGCTCACTCACAATCCGCAGCCGATGCACCTCGACATCGAGGCGGCGCGGGCGAGCGAGTTCGGCCAGATCCTGGTCAACAGCTGCTTCACGTTCAGCCTGGTGGTCGGGGTTTCGGTCGCCGACACGACGCTCGGCACGCTCGTCGCCAACCTCGGCTTCGACGAAGTTCGCTTCCCCAAGCCGGTCTTCTACGGCGACACTTTGACCTTCGAGAGCGAATGCCTCGAACTGCGCGAAAGCAAGTCGCGGCCGAACGCCGGAATCGTCACCTGGGAGCATCGCGCGACCAACCAGCGCGGCGAGCTGGTGTGCACCATGAAGCGCACAGCGCTGCTGCTGAAGACGCCGCAATGATCCAGCCACGGTCCTGGCTCTTCGTCCCCGCCGACAGCGACAAGAAGGTCGCCAAGGCGCTGGAGAGCGAGGCCGACGCGATCATCTTCGACCTCGAGGACAGCGTCGCGCCGCAGCAAAAGGCTGCCGCTCGCGAAATCCTGAAGGGTCTCCCCGCGCGTTCCGGCGGACCGCAATGGTGGGTACGCATCAACCCGCTACGCACCGACGAGCATCGCAAGGACCTCGACGTCCTGGGCATCAAGGACATCCACGGGATCGTGCTGCCCAAGACGGAAAACGGCGCGGACATCGCCGAGATGGCGCACCGTACGGGCAACATCCCGATCCACGCGATCGTCACCGAGACCGCGGCCAGCCTGTTCGGGCTGCTCAGCTATCGCGACCCCAAGTCCACGCTCGCGGCGATGAGTTGGGGTGCGGAAGACCTCTCCGCCGCTCTGGGTGCGTCGTCGAAATATGACGCAAACGGCGACCTAAGCTTCACCTACAAGCTGGCGCGGTCGCTCTGCCTGGCCGGCGCTGTCGCCGCCGGGGTCCAGCCGGTCGACGGCGTCTTCAACGACTTTCGCGACGAAGAAGGTCTCCGCGCCGAAGCCGAGGCCGCGGCCCGCGAAGGCTTCACCGGCAAGCTCGCGATCCATCCGGCTCAGGTTGCCGCAATCAATGCCGCGTTCACCCCTTCGGCCGACGAGGTGTCGCACGCGCGCGCTATCGTCGACGCGTTCGCGGCGCAGCCCGATGCGGGAGTATTGTCGGTGGGCGGGAAAATGGTCGACCGCCCTCACCTGGTGCAGGCCAGGCGCGTTCTGGAACGATCATCAGGAGACTGAACATGGCGACGACTGCAGAACCCCAGAGCACCAATCAATCTGCAGGCGGCCCGACCATCGCCAAAGGATGGGGCACCGACGCCCCCGACCAGCCGCTCCGTCCGATGGAGTTCGAGCGGCGGGCGCTTCGTCCGAACGACGTCGCCATCAAGATTACCTACGCCGGCATCTGCCACAGCGACCTGCACAC
>JAEVYW010000265.1 GCA_023392555.1 Pseudomonadota bacterium
ATCCCGACCCGACGTCGCTACAGATCGCAGTTCGCTCAGGATTTGCCGTCCTCGCCGATGATCGCGATCCGGAACTCGGCCTTAGGACGGTTACTCTTTCGGTGCCCCGCAACCTGTCGATGCGCCAGGCCCTGAAGCGCCTGCAATCGGTTGCGCCTGCGCTGCAGGCCGATTTCGATCACATCTACGAACCCGCAGGCGGCGACTTGCTCCCTTTCGCCGGAGCGCTCGCCGCTAGTCCGGCTGCTCGCGGCGGACCGCGCATCGGTATCGTCGACGGGGGCGTCGCCTCGCACCCCTCGATGGCCCGCGCGTCGATCGAGCAGAACGGCTTCGCGGGACGACCACAGCCGACTGGTCACGGCACGGCCGTCGCGTCGCTGATCGTCGGCAACCAAGGACCCTTCCGCGGCGCGGCTCAAGGCGCCAGCTTGTTCGTCGCGGACGTCTACGGCGGGTCGCGGGCCGCAGGCTCTGCGACATCCATTGTGCGCGCCCTCGGCTGGCTCGCGTCGAAGCGTCCGCAGGTGATCAACATCAGCCTTGTCGGCCCACAGAATCGCCTCGTTCAGCGCGCGGTCGGGGCACTTAGGGCGCGCGGCATCGACATCGTGGCAGCCGTCGGAAACGACGGTCCCGCCGCCCCTCCCCAATATCCCGCGTCTTACCCTGGAGTGATTGCAGTCACCGCCGTGGACGCTCGCGGGCGTGCGCTACCGGAGGCAGGAAAGGCCGCTCACCTCGACTTCGCAGCGCCCGGTGCGGATATGGCCGCCGCTTTGCCCGGCCAGGGCTTCGCGAAGGTTCGCGGGACGAGCTTCGCTGCTCCCTATGCAGCAGCTCGCCTGGCGATCGCCGGGTCGCCCCAGCGGCTCGCTGCCGAAGCTCGGCCGGGCAGAGGCAGGATCGGCCGCGGCATTGTCTGCGGTGCTTGCCGAATCGAACCGAAATCAGTGCGCGCGGAATAATTTCGTGCGCCGGGATGAAGCCCGGAATCGGCGTCGTTCTCCTTCCGAGGGCTCGAAAAGCTCTTCGAATTTACAAAGGAGACTCTCATGTTGAAGTTCATCCTGATCGCCGGTGCTGCGGTCGCATTTGCGGGTACACCCGCACAGGCGCAGCTTCTCGGCGGCGTAACAGGTGCCGTGAACGGCGCCGTCGGCGGCACGCTTGGCGGCACCGTCAACGGCACGCTCGGAGGCGTGTTGAACTCGACCGGCAATGTCGGTGGTACGCTGGGTGGATCGGGTTCGATCACGAACAGCGTCACGAGTTCGGTGACCAACAGCATTTCCGCCGCCGGCAATGTTGACGGCCGTGGCAGCGGTTCGGGCAACGTTGGCCTCGCTGGCGTCGTGACTGGTGCCGGCAACAGTGCCGGCTCCCTCGCGGGCAACGCGAACGGCGCGGGCAACCTCGCAGGCACCCTGACGGGCGCGGCGAACGGCAGCGGCAATGCAGCGGGCTCGCTCACCGGATCGGCAAGCGGTGACCGCAATGGCGGCAACGTTGACCTTGGCGGCGCACTGAACGGCGCAGGCAATGCAGCCGGCTCCTTCGCGGGCACGCAGGTCGGCCAGTTCAACGGTGCCGCGAGCGGCTCGGGGTCGGCCAACGGGTCCGCAAACGCCAGCGCCAATCGCCGCGATCGCTCGGTGTCCGTCAATGCTAGCGGGAATGCGAACGGCGCCGGTGGCGCATCCGCTGCAGTGAGCAACTGAGTCCCAAACTCAATGGAAGCCCGGCGCATATATGCGGCGGGCTTCCAATCGTTAGCGCGGCATTCGACCCGCGCATTTTGTTTCACAGAACAATCCATGTGATTCCGAATCGGCGGTGCCTCAAGCATGAACAACCCATCATTCAAGCACTTGGGGGTGTTTATGTCAGAAGCGATGCTTTCCTATTACGCCGGCAGGGAACGGACTGAGCGGGCCGCCGCCGAGAGGGCCCGCCTGCTCGCGATCGCGCAGCGTCCACCTCGATCTCGCGGACCGCTACGCCCGTCTCGCTCGCGGCAAAGGCTTTCGCTGCGCTTCTAATCCAACCGCAAACGAGGGCGTTCCCTATGGACCATCCGGGAAAGCGCTACAGGACACTGGCGGATCGCTGCAGGCAATCCGCCACCGCCTCGCCCTCCGACACGCACCGTGCAGCCTTGCTGCGCATGGCGCGCGGCTACGATCGCCGAGCGAACGAGCTGGAGTTCAGGGACTAGGCTACTTGATGGTGACCCGGGGCGCCGGATCCTTAGATCCAGGCGCTCCGGACCAATTGGCGAGGCTTCCGTCGGCATAGGTCTGCACGGCAGTGAAGGTCAGCTCCGCGGCCTGCTTCGGATTGACCGCGATCACCCCGAACTCGGCGAAACGCTCAGGCGCAAGCTGGCCCGTCCAGCGCGCACCGATGATCGCTCCCGCGGCATCGCGCGTCGGCTCGATGTTCCAGCCGGGCTCGTCCTCGAACGACACGACCCGAACGCCGACCGGGAAGCGCACTTCGAGGGAGGTCGTCGCCACCTTCCTCTCGTTCGGTACGCGGATCGCATATTTCTCCCATGCGCCCGGGCTGCTGACCTTGGGGGAGACCGTCACATGCGCCAGGCCGGCCGACGACAGTATCGCCACTGCCGCTGCGGCCAGAATGCGCTTGGGGTTGACCATGTCGGCGCGTACTAGGCGGGCATGACGGGGCAAGCAATGACAGCGAACCGCACGGGAATGCGGCTGGTCCTGCCGCTGCTCCTGCTGTGCGTTGCGCTGCGCGGCTTCATCCCGACCGGCTGGATGCCCGCCTTCGACCAGGCGGGCGTGGCTCTCGTCCCCTGCTCCGGGCTCACCTCGCCGCAGCCCGAGCCTAGCGCCCATTCCGGCCACGACATGCACGCCATGCATCACGGCGATGCAGCACCTCAGCACGACGGCAAGTCGAAGCACGATATAGCCGGCCAGCCCTGCGCCTTCGCCGCCTCCGCGGCAGATTTGCCGCGGCCGGACTTGGCCGCAGCGCTCAAACCCCTTGCTCCAGCCGAGCCGATCTTCCTGGCCCTGCTCGCGGTCGAGATCGGCCGCGGACTCGCGGCGCCCCCGCCGCCGCAAACCGGACCGCCCCTCACCGCCTGACCTCCTGAGCATGGCGCAATTGCGCCCGTTCGACCGCGCCCGCCCGGCGCAAGGACAGGATTTTCCGAATGTATCTGCTTCTCTCGGCCACGGCTGCAGTCCTCGCGGACCCGCGGCCCGTCGCCGCAACTCCCGAAGACGGACCGATCACCATCGTTGGCGAACGCCTGCCGGCGGGGACCGCCGAAGTCGCAGGCCGCCCCGGCGGCGCCGACGTGGTCAAGGCGGACGAGTATAAGGACAAGGTCGCCGTTTCGCTTCGCGACGCCCTCGCCTTCTCGCCTGGCGTCTATGCGCAGCCACGCTTCGGGCAGGAAGTGCGCCTGTCGATCCGCGGTTCAGGCATCAGCCGCGGTTTCCACATGCGCGGCCTGACGCTGCTTCAGGACGGAATCCCCATCAATCTCGCCGACGACAATGGCGACTTCCAGGAACTCGACCCGACGATCCTCCAGCACCTGGAAGTCTATCGCGGCGCTAACGCATTCCGCTTCGGCGGGACGACGCTCGGAGGCGCGGTCAACGGCGTCACTCCGACGGGCCGCTCGGCTTCCGGCCTGCGCTTTCGGACGGATGGCGGTTCGTTCCGGACGCTGCGTGGAGTGGCGTCCTACGGCTGGACCGATGGCGGCACCGACGCCTGGCTCGCGATCACCGGCGACCGGTCCGACGGAGACCGCGAGCATGATGAGCGGCATTCCATCCGCGCCCAAGGCAATGTCGGGCTGCGGCTATCGAGGAATGTCGAGACGCGCTTCTACGCGAGCCTCAATCGCATCGACCAGGAGTTGCCCGGTGCGCTTCCCTACGCGGTGGCGCTAAGTCGTCCGAAAACCGGCAGCTTCGCGGGCGACCAGCATCGCGACATCAAGTCCGCCCGCGTCCAGAACCGCACGACGATCGAACTGGGCGATGTCGGCATGGAGATTGGCGCCTTCGCGAACGCGAAAAGCCTGTTCCACCCGATCTTCCAGATCGTCGACCAAGACTCACTGGACAAGGGCGTATTCGCCCGCGCCGGATGGCAATCGGGAGCGCTCAACCTGCTCGCCGGAGCAACCGCGCGGTTCGGCACGGTGGATTCGAAGCGCTTCGTCAATGTCGACGGCAGGCGCGGCGCGCGGACGTTTGAAGCCGACCAGAATGCGCGGACCGTCGACGTGTACAGTGAAGCGCGGCTCGACACGGGCGCTGTCACCTTAATCGCAGGCGGCATCTTCACGAACGGCATGAGGCGGCAGGAGCAGAGCTTCCCGACCGCAGTCACCGGCAAGGCGACCTTCAACCAGCTATCCCCGCGCTTGGGTCTGCTGTGGAA
>JAEVYW010000202.1 GCA_023392555.1 Pseudomonadota bacterium
TGCAGTGGCGAACGCGCCTGCAATCCTCGCGACCTGGTTCCTCGGCACCGAAACGGGCAATTCCATCGCCGACGTTCTGTTCGGCGATTACAGCCCGTCGGGCCGCCTGCCCGCAAGCTTCCCCCGACGCTCCGGTCAGCAGCCCTATTATTACGCACACAAGCCGACCGGACGCCCCAACCCCGAAGGCAAGATGGAGCCCTACAAGGCTCGCTTCCGCGACATCACCAACACGGCGCTCTATCCCTTCGGCCACGGCCTCACCTATGGCAAGATCGACTATAGCGACCTTGCCTTGAGCGCACCGCGCCTCGGCATGAACGGCGAGATCGCTGTCAGTGCCCGAGTCACCAACCGGGGAACGCGGACTGCGGAAGAAGTCGTGCAGCTTTACACCCGCGATCGGGTCGGGAGCGTCACGCGTCCCGTCCGTGAGCTGAAAGCGTATAAGAAGATCAAGCTGGCGCCCGGCCAGTCGGAGGTGGTGCGCTTCGTTCTTCGGCCCGCTGATTTGTCATTCTACGGGCTGAATAACCGGCCTGTGATCGAGCCTGGAGCGTTCGACGTGTGGATTGCTCCATCGGCGGAGGCGGACGGAGTGAAAGGCTCGTTCGAGCTCGCTTAGGCGGGCTTGGCGACCCCGCTCACGCCGCGCCCAAGCGGGTTGGCGAGCATCGCAACGCAGGACAGGCCGAGGAACAGCAAGGGCGCCAGCGCGACCGTCGCGCGCATACCGGAGAGCGTCTCCGACGTCTGCTGCACGTTCGGCACATAACCTGACGAGGCGAAGCCCCAGCCGAGGATCGCCGTCGCGATTCCGATGGCGACGCGCTGCAGCAGCGCGGCCATTCCGAACACTGTGCCCTCCACGTGAACGCCGGTCTCGCGCTCGCCATATTCGATGACATTCGGCAGCATCGCCCAGAAGGCGAAGTTCAGCCCGACGATCAGCACCTGCATCACGATCAGGAACAACTGCATGACCGCCGCGCCGCGGATGTCTATCGCCGCGAAGATTGCGAGACCGATCATTCCCGCGCCCGCAGCCAACAGCCAAAGCGCGCGCAATCCAAGCACGCGGCCAAGCAGGATCCACAAGGGGATGGCGATGCCGCTGACCACGCCCATCGATGCGAGCGCCAGTTGTCCCGCGTCGGGATCGTTGAGCAGATATTTGAAGTAATAAAGCACCGACTTGTTCAGCACGGTGATGGCCACGATCATTGCCATCATCGCGGCGTTGAGCATGACGAAGGCGCGGTTGCGTACGAGGCTCCTCAGTGCCGTCATGACGTCACTCGGATAGGGCCGCTCGACCTTGGCCGCCTCGCGGAAGGTCGATCCGACCAACACCAGGATCAAGGCTCCGATGATCGCGAATACGATGGCCGATCCGAGGAAGGATTGCGCCGCTGACGATCCCGTCAGCCAGCGGCCGAGCGGCACCGTCGCAAGCGCGACCAGAACCGCCGCCGCCGTCCCGAACAGCATGCGCAATCCAGCGACAAGAGCGCGGTCGCGCTCGTCGCTGCTGATTCGGGCCGACATGGCGAGGTACGGAACGTTGATCGCCGCATAAGCGGTGCGGAACAGCAGGTGACCGCCAAACACGAGCGCAATGCCAAGCCAGCCGCTCGAACTCGGCGGCATATAGGCAAGGACGAAACTGAGGCTGAGCGGGATTGCTCCCGCTGTCAGCACTACCCCATAAATGCGAGCGCTGCGGTGGCGATCGACGAGCACGCCGACGACAAAACTCGCAACCCCGTCCCACACCGAGGCGATCATGTAAGCAGTCGCGGCGACGCGCATCGGCAGCTCCAGCGCGTCGGTGTAGTAGAACAAGAGGAAGAGCATCACGCTCTGCCAGTAGAGATTGAACGCGAAGTCCCCGAAGGCGAACAGGAGCAGCCGCGCCTTGGTCGGGCGCACAAGGTCGCCGGCAGTCATCGCTAGCGGCGGACGATCACCAGGCTCGCTGCACGCGGCTGGTCGGGAATGACGAAGCTCAGCGCCCGCGCTGCAGCGTCGGCGCGAATGTTGGTCACCTTCGCTCCGCGCACTTCAGCGTTGCCGCCCCATCCATGCACGGTGACCGATACGTCGCGCCACCACGGCTTGAACGAGCCTTGGCGCGGGTCGAAGTCGAGCATCAGTCCGTCCTTGCCGATCGTGCAGCGAACGGTCTGGCGGAGGCTTGCGCCTTTCACGCTGACGCCATCATCGAAGTACAGGTCGCCGCGGCAGTCTGGCCCAGGATAGACGTGCAACTCGAGCGGTCCGTTGGGACGCTGCGCGGTGCTTTGGACGAGCGGCTGGCGTGGAATGATCGCACCGGCGCGGACGAAGACTGGAAGTCGATCGATCCGCGGCGTCTCCTTGACCACCTCGACGCCGCCATCCTTGCGCTCGCCACTGACCTGCTGCCCTGTCCAAAGATCGAACCAGCCCGTGCTGGGCAGGCAGACCTCGTAGGGATGCGTCGATTCCGGCTTCGGCGATGGCGCGACGAGCAGGTCGCGGCCCAGCGTGAATGCCATCGACTGCTCGCACGGCGCCGAGCTCAGCGACGGGTAATCGTAGAAGGTTGGGCGCATGACCGGATCCCCGGTTCGCGCGGTCTGCTCCGCCACGGCGTAGATGTACGGCAGCAGACGATAGCGCTCCTCGATGAAGCGGCGGCGGATGGCGAGATGCTCGGGTCCGTCGACCCAGGGCTCGGCGCGCGGCGCACTGTTGCCCGCATGGCTGCGGAAGACCGGCGAGAAGGCTGCGATCTGGTACCAGCGCGTCATGAGGTCGGGGCTGGCGCCGCCGATAAACCCGCCAACATCCGCGCCCGACCAGGCGAACCCGGACATGCCGAGGTTGAGCATCTGCTGCACCGCGAGCTTCAGATGATCCCAGCTCGAGCTGTTGTCGCCGGTCCAGGTGACTGCATAGCGCTGCCCACCGGCATAGGTGGCGCGGGTCATCACGTAAGGGCGGACATTCGGCCGCAGCTTCAGAAGACCGTCGTACGTCGCGCGGGCGTTCTGCATGCCGTAGACGTTGTGAAGCTCGGCATGGCTCGCCGTGCGCGGCGCGAAGTCGTCGCTGTCGATGCGATGGACGGTGTCCAGCGGCATGGTCTTGCTAGGCGTTTCGAAGATCGCCGGCTCGTTCATGTCGTTCCAGAAACCCGCGATGCCGTCGCTGACGAACGTCCGGTACTGCTCGCCCCACCAATCGCGGCTCGTCTTGCGAGTGAAGTCAGGGAAAACTGACGGTCCCGGCCAGACCGGCGCGACGTAGACACTACCGTCGGGGTTCTTGAGGAAATGGTTGCCGGCGACGCCGCTGTCGTACGGCGCATAGCCCTGGTTCGGCGCGCTCGCGACGTGGAGGTCCGTGATCGTCACGAGCTTGATCCCGTCGGCCGAAAGATCGCGCGCGAGGCCCTTGAGGTCGGGATAGGTCTTCGGGTTCGTCGTGAAGGGACGGTTGCGGTCCTGGAAATCGATGTCGAGCCAGATGACGTCGGTCGGGATGCGATCGGTACGGAGACGCTTGGCGATGTCGCGCACCTCGGTCTCGGACATGTAGCTGTAGCGCGACTGCTGGAAGCCGAGCGACCAGAGTGGCGGAAGCGGCGGCTTGCCGGTCAGCTGGGCATAGTTGCGAACGACGTCGGCAACGGTCGGTCCGGCAATGACGTAATAATCGATTGGCCCGCCATCAGCCCCGATCTGCAGGATATTCTGGTCGCGGTGCCCGAAGTCGAACCAGCTGCGCGACGTGTTGTCGAGGAACAGGCCGTAGGCGCCGCCCTTCCCGCCCGACGAGATGAACATCGGGATGCTCTTGTAGATCGGGTCGGTGCCGCGGTCGAAGCCCCAGGCGTCGGTGTTCCAGTTCACGTAACTCGCGCCGCGCCGGTCGAACGGCCCGGTCTTGTCGCCGAGCCCATAATAGCGCTCGCCCACGGGCATCGCCTTGCGCAGAGTGAAGGCGTCTCCGTCGAAGCTCACCGCCGTCGACGCATCTCCGACGATGACCTGTCCGCTTGCGTCGCTGACGGTCAGCCGCAACGTCTGTGGATCGACGGTCGCGCTGAGCAGGGAGGTCTTCAGCCCATTCGCCGTTCGCGTCGCAGATGCAGTCTGATGACGAACCGCCGCTGGAACTGCCCAGCTCGCATCTTCGGCAAACTTGCCGTCACGAGCGATACGCACGCGCAGGATCGAGTCCGTAATCGCGTTGACCCGGATGGTGCTGCTTCCTTTCGTCATCTCGAAAGGAGCGGATTG
The DNA here is from genome assembly GCA_023392555.1 of Pseudomonadota bacterium. Classification (GTDB taxonomy): domain Bacteria; phylum Pseudomonadota; class Alphaproteobacteria; order Sphingomonadales; family Sphingomonadaceae; genus Sphingomicrobium. The sequence goes on from JAEVYW010000202.1 coordinate 4,290, forward strand.
TGCGGCGACTGGCGAGAGCCCTGCGGACGCGAGGGCAAGAGCGAAAGCTGCGGTCTTCATTCGGACGACGGTAACGGCGGTTCTCGCGCGCCGCTACTAGGTCGAGCATTCAGTCGCGAACAGCTTTGAGCTACGGCTTCCGCATGAGCGGCGACCACATCCTCGCGATCGACCAGGGCACCACGTCGACGCGGGCGATCCTGTTCGATTCAAATGCTCGGCCGGTCGCGGTCGCACAGCGCGAGTTCGCGCAGCATTACCCTGCGCTCGGCTGGGTCGAGCATGATGTCGAGGACATCTGGCGCGATGTCCTGACGGTTTCGAGAGAGGCGATCGTCAAGAGCGAGGTCAGTATCGATCGGATCGCCGGCATCGGACTAACGAATCAGCGCGAGACAGTCGTCATCTGGGACCGCGCGACGGGCGAGCCGATCCATCGCGCGATCGTGTGGCAGGATCGCCGGACGTCCGAGGTCTGCGCATCGCTTCGCGACGACGGTGCCGAAGATGAGGTGCGGTCGAAGACGGGCCTTCTTCTCGACCCTTATTTCTCGGCGACCAAGATCGCGTGGATACTCGACGCCGTTCCGGGAGCCCGCCAACGCGCCGAGCGCGGTGAGCTGGCCGCGGGAACGATCGACACTTTCCTCCTGTGGCGGCTGACGGGCGGCGCAGTCCATGCCACCGACATCACAAACGCGTCGCGAACATCGCTGTACGACTTCCATGCGCAGCGCTGGGACTCCGACCTGTGCAGGCTGTTCCGCGTGCCCGAAGCCCTGCTCCCCACGGTGCACGACAATGCTCACCTGTTTGGGGTGACCGCGCCCGGCCTTTTCGAAACGCAGATTCCGATCGCGGGAATGGCCGGCGACCAGCAGGCCGCGTTGATCGGCCAGGCCTGCTTCGAACCCGGAATGGTCAAGTCGACCTATGGCACCGGCTGCTTCATGCTGCTCAACACCGGCGAGCAAGCCGTCACCTCCGCGCACCGGCTGCTGACCACACCCGCCTATCGCCTGAACGGCCGCATCAGCTACGCGCTCGAAGGATCGATCTTCGTCGCGGGAGCAGCCGTAAAATGGCTGCGCGACGGACTCGGCGTCGTTGCTCATGCGGCGGACACGGACAGCATGGCGACACGCGTGCCCGACAGTCACGGCGTCTACATGGTGCCTGCGTTCGTCGGTCTCGGCGCTCCGCATTGGCAGCCCGATGCGCGCGCCGCGATCTTCGGGCTGACGTTGGACGCCACGGGAGCACACCTCGCTCGAGCCGCCCTGGAGGCCGTCGCCTATCAAAGCCGCGACCTGGTCAATGCGATGGTCGGCGACGGCAGCGCCTCGCCGGCTGCAATCCGCGTCGACGGCGGCATGGCAGCCAACGCCTGGCTCTGCCAATTCCTTGCCGACATCCTCAACGTGCCCGTCGAACGGCCAGCGAACCTTGAGACGACTGCGCTCGGCGCTGCCTATCTGGCGGGGCTTACGACTGCAGTCTGGCCGGACCTCGCAGCGATCGAAACCACATGGGCGATGGCTCAGCGGTTCGAGCCTCGGATGGACGACAGCCGCCGCAACGCGCTGCTGACCGGTTGGCGCGACGCCGTGGCGCGGACGCTTCGGTCCTAGCGGAACGCCAGCCGCTGGTTCTCCATGCTGTCGCGAGCAGGCAGCAGCAGGCGAATTCGCTTCCGATGGAAGTCGATCGACACCTTATCGAAGCCGCTGATCGCGTTCATGCCGAGCAGAAGCGCCGGACGCTTCGCAAGGCCCAGAGGAGTAAAAGCATGCGCGTCGCCGAAAATGATCGGGAGCCCACGCATTTCGACGCCGCCTATCGTCAGATCCGCGATAACCAGCTGCTCGCCGACGAAGACTTCGCCGGTCACCGACGTCATCTCCGTTTTGCCGAGGCTGCGGAGCCGCCCGCTCCTAACCAATGAGCGCCGAAGCGCCTCGTTGCCGACGCTGATCTGCGCGCCCGTGTCCACGACCAGTTCCAGGGGAACGCCTTCGGCCGTGGCCTTGGTCAAGATCAGGCGGCCGTTCTTGCGCCGGCCCTGGACGACGATCGTGCCGCGCTCTTCCGGCTGCAGCTTATCGGTCGCGGGCACAAGCGAGACGGTCTGCGCCTTGAAGTCGAACAGGACGCGCTGCGATCTGAGGGAGTCGGTGCCGAGGATGCCGTCAGCCCCCATGTGAGATTGTTCGAGCAGCGGCGCATCCGAAACCAGGACGGTCTTTTGGCCGAGCTGCATCGCGGGGACTTTGGCGGTCTCGATCTCGCTTGCGCTGGTGATGCTGTGGAGGATCGCCCGACGGCCCGCCGGAAGGTTAAGCTTCTGGGCCAGCTGCCTCGAAATCGAAGTCCGGTCGGCGCCGGTATCGACCATGAAACGGTAGGACCCGCGCGCGCCAAAGCGGACCGGGACCGTCATCCGCGAATAAGCGTCCGTCTTGAACGCGACGTTGTTGGCATTGTCGGTGTCGACGGCGTCGCGATCCTGGACCGCCTGGAATTCTTCCGTGTGGGGAGATGGAATCGTCTGGGCAGCCAGCGGCGCAGCGAGAGCAAGAGCGGCAACGGCACAAAGAGAGCGAGTTCGCATCGGTCCCTCCTTCAATTCCGGGAGCCTACGCCTCTCTCCGCATTGCGGCAAACGTGGTCTTCAATTGAGCCAAGGCCATTCGGCAGTTGGTCGGACGATGACTGCTGTTGGTCGAAGGATATTGTGGCGTCAGCGGGCGTTCAGCCTGCTCACGCAAGCCGGGAACCCATGAAAGTCTTGAACAAAACGACCGCCACCGCCTTGAGCCTTGCCCTTGCCGCGCCCGCTTATGCCCAGACCGCGCCGACCCCGGCTGCGCCGCCCGCCGACGTGTCGGCGCAGCCTGCGGCAGACCAGCCAGCACCCGCTAACGAAGACGAAATGCTGGAGGACGAGGGCTCCGAAATCGTCGTGACCGGCGTGCGCCGCGGCTCGGTGATCGGCGACATTCCACCCGAGAACCAGCGGACCCAGGCGGACGTCCGCGCGACCGGCGCGACCGACATCAACGAGCTCCTCGAGGCGCTCGAGCCACAGCTAGGAAGCGCGCGAGGCCGCGGCGGTGAGCGCCCCATCCTGCTCCTGAACGGCAAGCGGACTTCGAGCTTCCGAGAGATGCGCGACCTTCCGACCGAAGCAATCCAGCGGGTCGAGATCCTGCCCGAAGAAGTGGCACTCAAGTACGGCTACAACGCTGACCAGCGGGTCGTGAACATCGTCCTTCGCGAGCGATTCCGCTCGACCGCGACGCGGGCCGAGGCGACCTTCCCGACTGCGGGCGGCTATGTGAGCGGTCTCGCCGACGCGACTCAGCTCCAGATCAATCGCGCCGGACGGACGACGGTCAATCTGCGGGCATCGGGCAATACGTCTCTCACCGAGGCCGAGCGCGACATCGACCTCGAGAATCCCGACGACCCTGACGATCGCAATGCCCGTACGCTGACCGGTTCGAAGAGGACATTGCGCGCCGGCACCACGATCAACCGGACCGTCTTCGGAAATGTGTCAGGGACGATCAACACGGAAGTGGAGCACAATGAAGGCCGCTCGCTGCTCGGCCTGTCCGACTTCGCGCTCGAGCCGCTCGACCGCAAGACGGTCAGCAACAGCTCGCACATCGGCCTCACCCTCAACGGCGACAAGGGCCGCTGGCGCTGGTCTGCGACCGGCAACGGCGACGTGTCCCGCAACACCACGCTCAGCGACCGGGAAGATGAGACGCGCAGCGATCGCTCCGTGTCCCGCACCGTTTCAGGTGATCTCGACCTGATGGCCAACGGGCCGCTGTTCAAGTTGCCGGCTGGCGATGCGAACCTGACCATCAGGGCCGGAGCGAATACACTGCAGCTCGACAGCACCCGGCGTCGCGCGAACGAGGTTTCCTCGACCGACCTTGGCCGGACCAGCGGAGAGGCCAGCGTCAACGTCGATCTGCCGATTTCCCGCCGCAACCGAGACTTCAGCGCACTCGGCAATCTTACGCTGAACGGCAATGCCAAGGTCCAGCGCCTGTCGGACTTCGGCACGCTGACCACGGTCGGCGCCGGCGTGAACTGGTCGCCGGTCGACCGGCTGAACTTCCTGACGAGCTGGACCCGCGAGGAAGGCGCGCCGGGCGTAGCTCAGCTTGGCGATCCGATTCTGGAGACGCCCGGGACCCGCGTGTTCGACTTCACCCGCGGCGAGACCGTCGAGGTCAACGCCGTCACCGGCGGCAACCCGGACCTTCTGGCCGACCGCCGCAACGTCCTGAAGTTCGGCGGCAACTGGAAGCCGTTCGAAAAGACCGACCTGCGCCTGCGCGCCGAATATGTGCGCTCGCGCCTCGACAATCCGGTGAACAGCTTCCCGGGCGCCAGCGCCGCGCTGGAGGCCGCCTTCCCAGAGCGTTTTGCTCGTGACGCTAGCGGCCAACTGGTCAGCGTGGACTTCCGGCCCGTGAATTACGACAGCGCCCGCCAGGACACGCTGCGCTGGGGATTCGATTTCTCGAAGCCGCTCAAGGCGGCGCCGCCGTCGGCCGCGACGATCGCGGAGTTCCGCCGCCGTCGTGCAGAGATGCAGGGTCAGCGTGGCGGAGCCGCTCCTGCGCCTGACGGGCCTCCGCCGGAAGGCGCTGCTCCACCTCCAGGCGGCAATGATGGCGGGCCACCTCCGGGTGGCGGCGGTGAAGGCCGCGGCTTCGGCGGTGGCGGCTTCGGCGGTCCCGGTGGCGGCGGCGGTGGCTTCGGCGGTGGCCGCTTTGGCGGTGGCGGCCGGAACAGCGGGCGGCTGACTTTCTCGCTCACGCACACGCTCAACCTGGTCGACGAGGTCATCATCCGGCCGGGCCTGCCGAAGCT
>JAEVYW010000309.1 GCA_023392555.1 Pseudomonadota bacterium
CAAAATGTGGGCGCGTTCGCGGGCCTTCAGCAGCTCGAACTTCGAGCGGCGGGTAATGACCTCTTCGCGGAACTTGACGAAGCTCTCGATGATGTCGCGGAGCGTCAGCGTTTCCGGACGGCCGCCGCGGATCGCGAGCATGTTCGCCGGGAACGACGATTGCGCCGGCGTGTGTCGCCAGAGCTGGTTGAGAACCACGTCGGGGGTGGCGTCGCGCTTCAGGTCGATGACGACGCGGACGCCCTCGCGGTTGGATTCGTCGCGGATGTCGGCGACGCCCTCGATGCGCTTGTCCTTGGCGGCTTCGGCGATCTTCTCGACGAGGCCCGACTTGCCGACCTGGTACGGAATCTCGGTCAGCACGATCGAGCGGCGGTCGCCCCGGCCTTCCTCGATCTTGTAGCGCGAGCGCATCATGATCGAGCCGCGGCCAGTGGTGTAGGCGCTGCGAATGCCGGAAGTGCCGAGGATCAGGGCGCCGGTCGGGAAGTCCGGGCCTTTCACATGCTCCATCAGCCCTTCGATGCTGATCGCCGGATCGTCCATGTAGGCGCGGCAGGCAGCGAGCACTTCGCCGAGGTTATGCGGCGGGATGTTGGTCGCCATGCCGACCGCAATGCCGCCGGCGCCGTTGACGAGCAGATTGGGGAAGCGGGCAGGGAGGACCTGCGGTTCGCGCTCCGACGCGTCATAGTTGGGCTGGAATTCGACCGTGTCCTTGTCGATGTCGGCAAGGAGGAAGTTTGCGACCTTGCCCAGGCGCGCTTCCGTGTAGCGCATGGCCGCGGGTGGATCGGGGTCCATCGACCCGAAGTTGCCCTGGCCGTCGACCAGCGGCACGCGAAGCGACCACGGCTGAACCATGCGGGCAAGGGCGTCGTAGATCGCGCTGTCGCCATGCGGGTGATATTTACCCATGACGTCACCGACGATGCGGCTCGACTTGCGGTAGGGCCGCCCGGCGACATAGCCCGCTTCCTGGCAGGCGAAGAGGATGCGGCGGTGAACGGGCTTCAGGCCATCGCGGACATCGGGCAGCGCGCGGCTGACGATCACGCTCATCGCGTAATCGAGGTACGAAGTCTTCATCTCATCGACGATGGAGATGGGCGCGATGTCGCTGCCGCCGGGGCTATTGGGGTCGGTTGCTGCGCGGTCGTCGACCGGCGGTTCGGTGGCCAAAATCTAATCCTGTCGGTTTAATCTGGGTACTGGGACGCATGGGGAGCGTTCGCCGCGAACGGCGCCACCCCCATATGGGTACGGACTAGCCCAAGATGAACGCCCACGCCACCCCGCGCGCGTGTACGCGTACGCGCGAAAGCAGCCCTTAATTGTGCGAGTTCCGAATTGTGGTTACCAAAAATGAACCTGTGCCAATCCGGGATGGTTAAGAGAATGCCCCTTCCACAGAACTGCGCGCCACGTGATCCGGGGACTGTTCGATTTGAGAGGATTTGCAAGAGAGCGTGCGGTTCGACGATCGCCTCAATACGGTGCTGGCGCAGCCTGCGGGAAATGCGCACGATCGGGCTGTGCGCTGGCGCCAGCTGGTCGAGCTGCTTGCGCGCGCTCCAGACCTGTCCTCGTCCACGGCTCAGCAGGCCCTGACCGACATCCGCGGCGACAGTGCAAGCGTCGATGAGCAGCTTCGCGCTGCGGCCGCTCGCGCTGTTGCTCGTCCCCAGCTTCCGCCGGAGCTGGTCTCCGTCTTTGCGGCTGACTCCATCACCGTTGCCGCACCGGTCCTCGCCGCCGCCTCGCTGGAGAGCAGCGAGTGGGAGAGCGTGCTGATCACGGCCAGTCCGGAGAGCCTTCGCTTCATCCGCGCGCTTCACCCTGGCCTTCAGAAAGCTGAGGAGCCCGAGGCGAAGCCGACGTCGCGCACGCGCGCCGGCGCGGAGGAGGAGCGGACGGGGCAACCCAAGGACAGCGGGCCGCCGGCCATGCCGTCGATCAGCGACCTTCTCCTGCGTATCGAGAAGTTGCGGCAGGACCGCCAGCGTGTGGCGGAACAGCCGCCCGCCGTCCGTCGAATTGTCCCGACGCGTCCTCGTGAAGCCTCGCCTTCCCTGTTCCGCTGGGAATGCGGTCCGTCGGGAGAAATCGCCTGGGTTGACGGGATTCCCCGCGGGGCGCTGATCGGGCGCTCGCTCGCAAATCCCGGTGAGCAAAATGGTGTCGACCAGCGAATCCGGCGCGCCTTCGCACTGCGCGCACCGTTCCGGGAGGCGAAGCTCGTCGTTCACGGCAGCGGGCTTGCGGCGGGCGAGTGGAAACTGAACGGGATGCCGGCCTTCGAGCCCGCGGACGGTCGCTTCGCCGGCTATCGCGGCGTGGCCGTCCGGACGATCGAAGCGGAAGACGAACCCCTGGTTCGGCCGCCCTTGGACGACGACACACTCCGCGAATTGGTGCACGAGTTGAAAACCCCGCTGAACGCCATCATCGGCTTCGCGGAAATCATCGACGGGCAGTATCTCGGACCAGCGGATTCGTCCTATCGGGAACGGGCTGCGGAAATCGTCGGCCAGGCGCGGCTCTTGCTGTCGGCGATCGAAGACTTGGACATTGCGGCGCAGCTTCGGGCTGCTTCGGCTGCGGGCGAAAGCAGCAGCGATCTCAATGGCGTACTTGCCGATCTTGATGAGGAGCTGAAAGAGCGAGCTTCGCATCGCGGGATCAGCCTGAACCTGACCACATCGTATGCGTCGTCTGAGGTGTCGGTCGATCGGGCAGTGCTCGAGCGGCTGATCAGGCGGTTCGGATATGCGGTCATCGACGCTGCACTTCCGCGCGAGCCCATCTCACTCGCGGCGAATTGCGACATCGGTCAATGCATCCTCACCGCCAGCCGCCCGCAGTCCGTGCGCGAGATGAGCGAGGATCAATTGTTCGGTCGCGACGGGGATTCTGCCGACGTGCTTGCAACCAGCTTTTCGCTGAAACTCGCGCGCGGCATTGCGCAGACAGTGGGCGGAGACCTGCGCCTGCAGGGCGACCGCTTCGCGTTGATCCTGCCCCGCAGCCGAAGCTGAATTGCAAGTTGGCTTGCACGCCCGCCGCGGCGGGCGCTAACGCTGGCGCACACCGGGCGGGCCTGTAGCTCAACGGTAGAGCCGGCCGCTCATAACGGCTAGGTTGGGGGTTCGAATCCCTCCGGGCCCACCAAATCCTTCCGCGCTAGGCAGTCGCCGTTTCGGCGCCTGTGCGCTCCTTCAGCTTGATCTCGCCCGAATCCCAGCCGTCCCAATAGTGCAGGCGCTGCGCGACGGCCTTGATCAGGACGAGGCCGGGCGTGTCGATGCCTTGCTTGAACCAGGCGTCGAGATCCTTGGTCCAATGTTCTTCGAACTGGGCCTTGTCGCGGATCAGCTCGGCGCGGGCTTCGATTGTGATGAAGAAGGGCTTCATTCCGAGCACGCCAGACTTCGCCTGATAGGCGACGCCGACGTTGGGATCGGCTTCGATGTCCTGCACCGAGCGGTGGTCGTCGCAGGTGAAGAAGAAGCTGTCGCCGTCATATTCGACCTGGCGGTTGTTGCTCATCGGGCGGGCCGACAAAGCGCCGCCGTCTGTGCGGGTCGTCAGGACGGCGAAGTCGATGTCCCGCATCTTCTCCGAAATATCTTCGAGCTTGAGGTCGGCCATGGCGTGCTCCGTTGCTATGATTTGCGGGAACAACGCCGGCGAAACGGCCGCGCTCCGTTGGCACGGCACAAAGGCCGTATTCGCCCTCGCAGAGTTCGCTAACGTCGGTTATGAAGCTGTCGTGTCGGATGTTAG
>JAEVYW010000326.1 GCA_023392555.1 Pseudomonadota bacterium
CTTCAGTCTCGACCGTTGCGCGATCGCCGGAAATGTCGATGACGAGCTTCAGCCCGTTCATGCGCCACGTCGTGTCCGCGCCGTCGACCTGAACCCTGGTCGGAGTCAGATCATCGCCGTCTAGGAACAGCGGGCGCTCGTGATCGCCGGTTCGCTCGACCGACAGCGTGGCACGAACCCGCGTCGCATCGCCGTCGAGCGCGAAATCGAGCGCGATCTCCGGAACCAGCCAATCCGGCGGCCGATAATCTTCGCGGCGGATGGTGGTGTGCTCAGGGCTGAGCGGGGCTTCGGGGTTCTGGCGTACGTCCATGCCGCCGACTTAGGCAGCGTCGGGTGCCTGCACAACCGAGCGGCTGCGGCTGAGCGCGCCGAGCATGCCCCCGAGCGCGAGTATGGCGCCGGCAATCGTCAGCGGAGTCCAGCGATAGCCTTCGAGCCAGGTCGAGAAGCCCATGGCGATGATCGGCACCATCGCGCTGGAATAGGCCGCCTTGCCAGGTCCGATCTTGCGCACGACCGGAAGGTAAAGGCTGAACGCCAGCGCAGAGGCGAAGATCGCGAGATAGGCGACGCCCAGCCAGTATCCGGTGCGCGCTTCGAACACCGGAGGCCCGGTGACCACGAATGCGAGCAGTGCATCGAGCGCGGCGCCGATCAGCATCGCCCATGCCAGCAAGGCGAACAGTGGATAGCGCTTCACCCGCTCAAGCGCCTGAAAGACGTTCGCCGCTGACGCGCTGAACATCCCGCCGAGCGTCAGCGCAATGCCAAGCAGGATCGCTTCGCTCTGCGACGGATTTTCGCGCAGCTCATGCAGGAACAGGAGGCCGATTCCTGCCACGGCGAAGATCGAGCTGATGGCAAAGCGCGCAGTCGGACGCTGGCCGAGGAAGGCCCAGGCCAGCAGGCTGTTAGGGATCAGCAGAAGCGCGAACACCGTCGCGACAAGGCCCGAGGTTACGTGATGCTCGGCGAAATAGACGAAGTTGAAGTTCAGGACGAACTGCAGGACGCCCAGGATCAGCGCGGCGAGCATGCCGCCGCGGTCGAAGCGAAGGCTTTGGCCCTTCCACAGGGTTACGACCGCCATCGCCGCCCCGGCGAGGATGAAGCGATAGGCGACGGACCATTGGGCCGGGACGACGCCAAGCTGGTCGCGGATGACGATCCACGTCGTGCCCCAGATGAAGGTGAAGATCGCGAAGGGGAGGACGACCTCGGTCGCCCGGCCCTGATTCACAGCGCGGCGATCGCTGCTGCGAGCTTTTCCACCGGCGCTCCGGTCTGGTCCCAGCTGGTCACCAGCCGGATTTCACCGGGCGCCCAGTCGTAGAAGTCGAAGCCGGCCGAGCGCAGCGCCGCCGCTTCGTCGGGCGAGACTCGGATGAAGATCTCGTTCGCTTCGACGGGGTAGACGAGCCGGTCGCCGGCTCCGCGCGCAATCGTCTGGGCAGCGGCGTTGGCAGCACGCGCATTCTCGAGCCACAAGTCGCCGTCGAGCATGGCAAGCACCTGCGCCGCGAGCATCCGACCCTTGGAGAGCAAGTGGCCGGCACGCTTGCGGCGGATCGCGATCTCATCCGCGAGTTCAGTCTTGAACAGCACGAGGCACTCGGCATTGAGCCCGCCGTTCTTAACGAAGCCGAAGCTGAGGGCGTCGACGCCGGCTCGCCACGTCACGTCCGCCGGGCTCTCGCCGGTCGAGACGATCGCATTGGCGAAGCGCGCACCGTCCATGTGGAAGCCGAGGCCGTGGCGCTTGGCGACCTCACCCAGGGCGGCGACCTCCGCTGCCGTGTACGCGAGGCCGTACTCGGTCGCGTTCGTGATCGACAAAGCTCGCGGCTGGACCTGGTGCACATCCTTGCGGATGCGCGCGACGGCGCCCTCGACCGCCTCCGGCGCGACCTTCGCACCTGGGCCATCGACCAGCATCAGCTTGGCGCCCTGCGCGAAGAAGCCCGGCGCGCCGGCCTCGTCATTCTCGATATGTGCTTCGCGATGGCAGATGATCGCGCCGTAGGACGGGCAGAGAGCCGCGAGAGCCAGGCAGTTCGCGGCAGTTCCGGTTGTTACCCAGAGCGCGCGAACGTCCGTCTCGAACACGTCCGACAAGGCGCCGTCGAGCCGGGCGCTCCAAGCATCGCCGTCATACGCCGTGTCGAGCTGGTTGGCCTCGACGATCGCTTCGATCACAGCCGGATGAGCGGCCGCCGCATTATCGGAGAAAAATCGCATCGTGAGATTTTCCAAGCCGATGGCGGCTCGCATGGCAAGCCGCAGGTGATAGCTTCACGAACACGAATCGCGTGAGGAGCAAGGACGTGACCGCCGGCGAATATGACGATGTGGCAGCCATCATGGGCGGGCTCTACGGCGACGGCATCATTGGCCTGAAGGGCGCCTTCGCTCCCGAGTGGGCGGATGGGCTTCGGGCGGAGATCATGGCGTTGTTCGAAGAGGCCCAGGCAGTTCCCGGCGGCGCCCTGCCGCGAGGCCCGCAGCGCTGGTACGTGGAAGTCCAGCCGGAACGGATCAGCGGCTTCGTCGATATCGCGACCCACCACTGGTTCGTAGCGGTATGCGAGGCGGTCCTCGGGCCGGACTACCGTATTGTGGAGGTCGGCTTCGACATCCCCTTTCCGGGCGCGGCCGACCAGCCGTGGCATCGCGACTTCCCCTCGCCCGAGGCGACGCTCAAGGGGCGGAGGTTCTCGTCATCGGCGTGGACGCGCCGGACGCGACCAACGCAAATCATCACGACCTTCAGGTGACCCGCGCTTACGTCGATTCGCTACCGGCGATCGTCCGCGACCACCTGACGTACCGCGTTGCGGACGAACTCACACAGGTGATCCAGCACCACGTGATCGAGGGGCTTTTGGAGCCCGATTACAGCTAGCTCCAGTCCCCTCCGCTACGCTTCGGATTTTCCCGCTGGTCAGTCCCCCGGACTGGCTGTGCGGGAAAATGGTGCTGCCGGTGAGGATTGAACTCACGACCTCAGCCTTACCAAGGATGCGCTCTACCACTGAGCTACGGCAGCACTGACCGGAGAAGGCGCGCCTATGGCCGCGCGGCGCTTTCCCTGTCAAGGAAAAGGGATGACGAAGGATAAGGATAAGCTGGCCGAGGCGCTTCGCGAGAACTTGAGGCGCCGGAAAGCGCAGGCGCGCGAGCTCGGCGAGAAGCCCAAGCCTAAGGACTAGAGCGGCGCGCAGGCGCTTTCGAGCCAGGCGCGGTCTTCACCCTCTAGCTGCGGCCCAATCTTCGCCAACACCTCGGCGTGATAGGCGTTGAGCCAGTCCAGCTCCGACGGCGATAGCATGTCCTTGACGATCAGCCGGCGTTCGATCGGCGCGAAGGTCAGAGTGTCGAAACCGAGCGTTTCCTTTTCTGCCCCCTCGACCGGCCGCTCGACGACCAGCACCAGATTCTCGATGCGGATGCCGTACTCGCCCGTCTTGTAATAGCCAGGCTCGTTGGAAAGGATCATGCCCGGCTGGAGCGGCTCGTCGCCGCCCGACTGCGCACTTCCGACCGGCGAGATGCGCTGCGGCCCTTCGTGCACGGAGAGGAAGCTGCCGACGCCGTGACCCGTGCCGTGCGCGTAATCGAGCCCGGCTTCCCAAAGCGGACGGCGAGCGAAGCTGTCGAGCTGGCTGCCGCGGACGCCCTTCGGGAAGACTGCCGTTGCAACCGCGATGTGGCCCTTGAGAACGCGGGTGAATCGGTCGCGCATTTCATCCGTCGGCTCGCCGATCACGACGGTGCGCGTGATGTCGGTCGTTCCGTCGACATACTGCCCACCGGAATCGACGAGGTAGAGCGTGCCGGACTCCAGCTTGCGGTTGGTCTTCTCGCTCGACCGATAGTGGACGATCGCGCCGTTCGGTCCGGCGCCCGAGATCGTGTCGAACGACAGATCGCGAAGTTCGGGCGATTCCTTGCGCAGGGCTTCGAGACGATCGGACGCGGTGAGTTCGTCGACTTCACCCTTGGGCGCTTCGGTCTCGACCCAGCGAAGGAAGCGCGAAATGGCCGCGCCGTCACGAGCCTGCGCGGCCTGCTGGCCCGCGATTTCGACAGGGTTCTTGATCGCCTTGGGCAGGATCGTCGGGTCGCGCATGGTGACGATCTTCGCGCCGGCGCGGTCGAGCGCTTCGAAGATCGCGGCAACTGCCCGCTCCGGATCGACCGCGACGGATTTGCCGTTGAACTCGCCCAGAGCGCCTTCGAAAGCCGAGCGGTCGTGCAGGCGAACGCCGTTGCCGAGATGCTGCTTCACCTCAGGGCTGATCTTCTCCGGCTCGACGAAGAGATCGGCAGTGCCGTCCGAACGCACCAGCGCGAAGGCGAGGGCGACCGGGGTTCGCGCCACATCCGCACCGCGCACGTTGAAGGCCCAGGCGATCGAGTCCAGCGCCGACAGCACGGCCGCATCGGCGCCGATCTTGCTGAGCTGCTCGGCAATGTCCTGGCGCTTATCCGCGGAGGAGCGGCCCGCATATTTGTCGGGATGAACGACCAGATGCGCCTTCGACGCTTCCGGCCGGTCGCGCCAGACCTTGTCGATCGGGTTCTGCTCCACAGCGACCAGTTCGGCTCCGCGGCTCTTCAGCGCCTCGGTCGCGCGCCGCACCCAGTCGCGGCTGTGCAGCCACGGGTCGTAGCCAATGCGGCCGCCCTCCGGCGCATGATCCTTGAGCCAGTCGGCGATGCTCGTTTCCGGCACCGACTGATAGGACCAGTGCGCCCCGTCGACCTGGCTGCGCACCTGCAGCGTGTAGCGCCCATCGACGAAGATCGCGGCTTCCTGCGGCAGCACCACCGCCGATCCCGCCGAGCCCTCGAACCCGGTTAACCACGCGAGCCGCTGCGCATAGCTTCCGACATATTCGCTCATGTGCTCGTCGGTCAGCGGCACGACGAACCCATCGAGGCGGTCGGCCTTCAGCTGCTCGCGAAGGGCGTTCAGGCGGTCTGCATAAGTGGACATAGGCTTTGCTCCGTTGCCGCCCAGCTAATCCATGCAGCGCCGTTCTTAAAGCCTCGAGCCGTTTGCGCTGTGCTCCGGCGCACCGCATAGGGCGCGCGCCATGGCCGCATTTGACGCAATCATCATCGGCGCCGGTGCGGCCGGCCTATTCTGCGCGGCGCAGGCAGGACAGCGCGGCCGGCGAGTCCTGCTGATAGACCATTCGCCCGAGCCGGGACGGAAGATCCTGATTTCGGGCGGCGGTCGCTGCAATTTCACGAACATCGGCGCGACTGCGGCGAATTACCTGTCCGCCAA
>JAEVYW010000002.1 GCA_023392555.1 Pseudomonadota bacterium
ACCGGCTTCTGGTCCTCGATGCCAAGGTCGGCTTCGACAACAATGCCGAGTTCCGCCACCCGGACCTGCAGGAGCTCCGCGACCTGACCGAAGAGGATCCGATGGAGATCGAGGCGTCGAAGTACGACCTTGCCTACATCAAGCTCGACGGGAACATCGGCTGCATGGTCAACGGCGCCGGCCTCGCCATGGCGACGATGGACATCATCAAGCTGGAAGGCGGCGAGCCGGCCAACTTCCTCGACGTCGGCGGCGGCGCTTCGAAGGAGAAGGTGACCGCGGCGTTCAAGATCATCCTCAGCGATCCGTCGGTTCAGGGCATCCTCGTCAATATCTTCGGCGGGATCATGCGCTGCGACATCATCGCCGAAGGCATCGTCGCCGCGGCGCGTGAGGTCGATCTCAAGGTTCCGCTAGTCGTCCGCCTCGAAGGCACCAACGTGCAACAGGGTAAGGACATCCTCGCGATGAGCGGCCTTCCAATCGTCGCCGCCAACGACCTTGGCGATGCCGCGAAGAAGATCGTCGCCGAAGTGAAGCAGGCCGTTCCGGCCTGAACCGTTCAGGGAGCTAATCGATGAAGGTGCTGGTCGCCGTCAAACGGGTGATCGACTATAACGTGAAGCCGCGCGTCAAGATGGACGGCAGCGGCGTCGATCTCACCAACGTCAAGATGAGCATGAACCCGTTCGACGAGATTGCCGTCGAAGAGGCGATCCGGCTCAAGGAAAAGGGCGTCGCGACCGAGATTGTCGCGGTGTCGATCGGCCCTGCCAAGGCTCAGGAAACGCTTCGCACCGCGCTCGCCATGGGCGCTGACCGCGCTATCCTCGTGTCGACCGACGAAGAGGTCGAGCCGCTCGGCGTCGCAAAGATCCTTGCCAAGATCGCGGGCGAGGAAAGCCCCGAGCTGATCATCCTCGGCAAGCAGGCGATCGACGACGACAATAATGCCACCGGCCAGATGCTGGCGGCGCTTCTCGGTTGGCCGCAGGGCACCTTCGCGTCGAAGGTCGAGCCCGCGTCGGGCGAAATCAGCGTCACTCGCGAAGTCGATGGCGGCCTCGAGACCGACAAGCTCAAGCTTCCGGCGGTAATCACTACCGACCTTCGCCTCAACGAGCCGCGCTACGCGTCGCTTCCCAACATCATGAAGGCGAAGTCGAAGCCGCTCGCAACCCGGACTCCGGACGAGCTCGGCGTCGACATCGGCCGCCGCCTCGAAGTCCTGAAAGTCACCGAGCCGGCCAAGCGCCAGGCGGGCGACAAGGTCGGTTCGGTCGACGAACTGATCGGCAAGTTGAAGACGCTGGGAGTGGTGCAGTGAAGACCCTCGTTTACGTCGAACATGAAGGCGGCCAGATCAAGGACGCCACGCTTGCAGCAGTCACCGCAGCCTCGAAGCTCGGCGAAGTCCACGCGCTCGTCGCGGGATCGAACGTCGGCGCAACTGGCGATGCCGCGACCAAGATTGCCGGCATCGGCAAGGTCCATGTCGCGGACGGCGCCCACCTCGATCACGGCCTCGCCGAGAATGTAGCGCCGGTCGCCGCCAAGCTGATGGAGAGCCACGACGCGTTCGTCGTTCCGTCGACCACCACTGGCCGCAACCTCGCGCCGCGCGTCGCTGCATTGCTCGACGTGATGCAGATTTCCGACATCCTGTCGGTCGAGGACGAGAACACCTTCACCCGTCCGATCTACGCCGGCAACGCGATCGCCACGGTCCGCTCGAGCGACGCGAAGAAGGTCATCACCGTCCGCGGCACCGCCTTTGAAAAGGCTGCTCGCGAAGGCGGCAGCGGTTCGGTCGAGCAGGTCGATGCCGGAAGCGACGCAGGCAACAGCAGCTTCGTCGGCCTCGAAGCCAGCGAAAGTGAGCGCCCGGAACTGACCAGCGCCAAGATTATCGTCTCCGGCGGCCGCGCCTTCGGCAGCAGCGAACAATTCCACGCATTGCTCGATCCGCTCGCTGACAAGCTCGGTGCCGGTGTCGGTGCGAGCCGCGCAGCAGTGGACGCAGGCTATGCGCCCAACGATTACCAGGTCGGCCAGACCGGCAAGATCGTCGCTCCGGAAGTCTATATCGCGATCGGCATCTCGGGCGCGATTCAGCACCTTGCGGGCATGAAGGATTCCAAGACGATCGTCGCCATCAACAAGGACGAAGAGGCCCCGATCTTCCAGGTCGCCGACATCGGCCTGGTCGGCGACCTGTTCAAGATCGTCCCGGAGCTCACCGAGAAGCTCTAGGCGTATTGCCGTGACTTCCCGCTGAAAGGCCGTAAGCTCACCCCCATGCCGCGCAGTGGGGGTAGCGAGAGGTCAGCTGTGCCGGAGGTTTCGCCGGCTGACGGGGCGTTCGACTTCGCCGGCATTCGTGCGGTTGCCGACATGCTTCCGGTCATGGTCGCGTTCGTCGACCAGGATTGCCGCTATCGCTTCGTCAACAAGCCGATGGCCGACTGGTTCGAGCTTCCGCGGCACGACATGCTCGGCAAGACGATGCGTGAGCTTCTCGGCAAGCAGGCATGGTCGCAGCGCGAGCCCCTGATCGCGGCGGCACTGAACGGCGACCGCAAGTTCTTCGCCGCCGATTTCCATCACCCGACCCGCGGGAGCCTCGCGGTCCAGACCGACTACATGCCGTGGAAGGACGGGGCGGGGACCGTCCACGGGCTAATCATTCTCGTCCAGGACGTGACCGAGCAGCGCGCTGCGGAGCGGGCGCTGCGCGAGAGCGAAGACCGCTTCCGGCGGATCGCAAACCAGGCGCCAGTGCTGATGTGGGTCACCCGGCTCGATCGCACCCGCGACTTCGTCAACGACGCCTACATGGAATTCCTGTGCACGGAGGATCGCGAATACGCGCGGACCTACGACTGGCGGTTGGGGATCCACCCCGACGACCAGAAAAGGATTGTCGAGGAGTCCGTCGCGGGCGAGGCAAGCCTCAAGACCTTTACCCTCGAAGCCCGCTTCCGGCGCGGGGACGGCGAGTATCGCTGGCTCCGTAGCACGAGCTCGCCGCGGTTCGGACCGGACGGCGAACTGCTCGGCTTCATCGGGGCGGCGACCGACATCACGGTCGCGAAGGAGGCCGAGCTCGATCTGCGCCGCGTCGTCAATGAGCGGACCGCCGAGCTTGCCCGGCGCGAGGCGCAGTTCCGTGCGGTGTTCGAAGCCGCGCTCGAGGTGATGGTCCTCCTCGAGCCTGATGGGACGGTCCTCGCGGTAAACAACCGGCGAGAGGCTTGGCGCGATCCGACGCCCTCGAACGCGATCGGCAAGAAGCTGTGGGATGCGCCGACGATGACGGCCTATCCCCAGAACGTCGAGCTGATGAAGGAGGGCATCCGCCGCGCCGCGGCGGGCGAGATCTTCACGACCGAAGTGCAGATGGAGCGCGACGGGACACCGACCTCCTTCCTCGACGTTTCGGTCCAGCCGGTGAAGGACGAGCACGGCCAGATCATCTACCTGCTGTTCGAAGCTCGCGACGTCACCGAACTCAAGGCCGCGCAGGAGCAGCTTCGCCAGAGCCAGAAGATGGAGGCGCTTGGCCAGCTCACGGGCGGCATTGCGCACGACTTCAACAATCTCCTGACCGTCGTCGTCGGAGGCCTCGATCTGCTCTCTAAGCGAC
>JAEVYW010000024.1 GCA_023392555.1 Pseudomonadota bacterium
AGGCGATCCACCTCGGCTTCGATGGCGACCAGTTGCTGCGACGGGGTCAGCCCGTCGATCGAGCGCTCCTCAACCGCCAGCGCCTGATGCGCCTTGAGCCCGGCGACGCGCACCATGAAGAATTCGTCGAGATTGCTTGCGGAGATGGACAGGAAACGAAGCCGCTCCAGCAGCTGGTGTGCGGTGTTCGATGCCTCCTCGAGGACGCGGTCATTGAACGCGAGCCACGACAGTTCGCGGTTGAAATAGCGGGGCTCGGGCGCGGCCTCCTTGGCCTCGGCCTTTGCGGCGGCACTGGTTTGCGCATCCATGCGGGGCCTCGCCAGTCCTTTCGCCGCTGACCGCATGCCAGCCTTTTACTCTTGTCTTCGATTTGAAATAGACCGTTGTTACAGCTGCATGACGAACCTGTTTCAAACGCGGTAATCAGTTCGAAAGGGCATTGCGGTGGCGAAAGAGAAAAAGGCAAGCGGCACCAAGGCGAAAGCGAAGCCTCGGGCGGCGAAGGAGAAGCCCGCGAAGGCCAAGGTGAAGATCGCCGTCAAGGCAGCCAAGACAAAGGCCGCGGAACTCGCTTCCAACCCGGCCGTCACCGAAGTCGTCGCCGCCACGCTCGTGGCCGCAGCGGCCGCTCTTCGCGATCCGAACAAGGCACGTCAGATGGCGCTGTCGGCAGCGGACGAGATCAAGACTGCGACCAGGGACAACAAAGGCAAAGGCGCAGCGCTGTGGCAGCTCGCCCTCGACGTTGCGAAGCGCAGCATCGACGCCGCCAATGCGGACGCCAAGCCTGCGAAGACGAAGTCCGGCGCGAAGAAGCCGGCCAAGAAGACCAAGCGCTAGGCCTCGCAACCCGCGCCGCCGTGGCGCATTGTCCGGCGAATGGCATCGCTCATCGACCTGCCGCACCAGCTCGACCGCCGGGCGCTGACCTGCCGCGCGATCGTCGAGACGCCGCACGGCTCGCGGGCCAAGTTCGTCTACGACAAGGACAGCGGTTTGTTCGAGCTGGGCAAGCTCCTCCCGGCGGGCCTCGCCTTCCCGCTCGATTTCGGGTTCGTACCGTCCACACTTGCACCGGACGGCGATCCGCTTGATCTTCTCATCCTTGCGGAGGCCGAGCTTCCCGTCGGATGCCTGGTCACGGTCCGTCTGCTCGGCGCGATGGAAGTCGAGCAGTGGCAAGCGGGGGAACACAAGGTGCGCAACGACCGCCTGATCACGCGCATTTCCGAAAGCCGGATGTTCGCTGGAGTCGATCGCCTGGATCAACTCGGTAAGAGCTTCACCGACGAACTCACTGCCTTCTTCAAGACGTACAAAAAGCTGCGCGGGCAGGAAATGGAGGTGCTTGCCATCGGCGGCCCCGAACGCGCGGTCCAGCTGATCGAAGAGACTGCGGCCAAGTGAAGCGGCTCGGGCTTCTCCGCCACGCCAAGTCGAGCTGGGCGGACTCCGAAATCTGCGACTTCGACCGGCCGCTGAAGAGGCGCGGGATCAAGGCCGCGCAGGAAATGGGCCACGAATTGCGCCGGAGGGAGGTCGCGTTCGATCTCGTGCTGGCAAGCCCAGCCAAGCGCATCGTCGAGACCCTGGCCTGCTTCGAGCAAGGGTACGGCCGCTCGCTTGGCAGCAAGTTCGAGCGCGGGATCTATGAAGCGTCGGCGCTGTCCCTGTGGCAGATCATCGAACGCGCTTCGAACGGGGCAGACAGCCTGTTGCTCGTCGGGCATCAGCCGGGCCTTCAGGCGCTGGCGACGATGGCCGCTTCACGAAGCGATCCGCGCCATCGCGAAATCCGCGACTATTTCCCGACGGCAGCCTTCGCGATGATCGCGTTCGACGCCGATGACTGGCGCCGCATCGAGCCGGGCACGGGGCGCGTCGAGCTTTACCTCACTCCACGCGCCCTTGAGGACTGAGCCGCTCAGGCGGTCAGCGGCTCCATGACCGGGCCTTCCGCCGGGCGACGGGCGAAGATGCCGAAGCCGGCGATGATCGCGTAGCAGATGGCCGGAAGGATCAGCGCGAACTTCAGGCTGCCCGACTGATCGGCCAGGAAGCCGGTCAGAAGCGGCACGACCGCACCGCCGAAGATGGCGATGTTGATGATGCCGGAACCGTCCGCAGCGCGCGGGCCGAGCTTCTCGCAGGCGAGGCTGAAGATCGTCGGGAACATGATCGAGTTCATCAGGCCGATCGCCAGCAGGCTGTAGGCCGACAAAGTGCCCGTGGTGTTCGCCGAGATCGCGATGAGCAGGATCGCGCCGGTCGCCACGGTGGCGAGGATCTTGCCCGGGCTCATGATGCGCAGGAAGTAGGAGCCGATGAAGCGGCCGACCATCGCGCCGCCCCAATAGTACATGATCAGCTTGCCGGCCGACGCGTCGGTGAGGCCGAGCACGTCCTTCTGCATGAGGTAATTGACGATCAGCGAGCCGATGGAGACTTCGGCGCCCACGTAGAGGAAGATGCAGAGCGCGCCGAAGCCAAAGCGCGGGCGCTTTATCAGTGAGAAGCCGGCGAGCGGCGAGCTATGATCGTGCTTTTCGCCAGGCAGCTTGTTGCGGAACATCCAGACCGCTGCCGCAATAACGGCGAGCGCAACGGCGAGCCCAATGTAGGTGGAGACGATCGCCTGCGTCTCCTCACGCCGATAATTGTCGAGCGCAGCACCCGAAAGCTCGGCTGCGGACACGCCCGCCAGTCCGCCGAGGATGAGCGCCGAACCCACGCGCGGGAAAATGGTGGTGCCAAGGCTGTTGAACGCCTGCGCGAAGGTCAGTCGGCTATGCACCGTCTTCGCCGGGCCAAGCAGGCTGATGAGCGGGTTGGCCACGACCTGGACGATGACCACGCCGCTGGCGAGCACGAACAGAGCGAACAGGAACAGTTCGTAGGTCGCCGTCTGCGATGCCGGAATGAACAGCAGACAGCCG
>JAEVYW010000054.1 GCA_023392555.1 Pseudomonadota bacterium
GGTAGGGGATCATCATCAGGCCGGCCGCCTTGCGGATGCGGTAGAACTGACCCGCCGCGCCTGCCGCGATCGCTGCAATGAGGAAGATGACGATCTTGGCGAGCGCGATGTCATGACCCGCGAAGAAGATCGGCGACCAGGCGAAGTTCAACGCCAGCTGGATGAAAAACAGCACCAAACCCATGCGGCGGCGGTCGGACGGCGGCTCGGCCAGTATCATCGCCAGCGAGAGGCCGAGAAGGACGTAGAGGATCGGCCAGACGATCCCGAAGGCATAGCCGGGTGGCATGAAACTCGGCTTCACCAGGTTCGCGAACCAGTCGTTGCCGTAGCCGGAATTGGATAACCAGCCGCTGGCGGAGCCGAGCAGCAGGATCGCAGGCACGGTAATAAGCGCATAGCGCCACCACGGGCGGTCGGTCGCGTAATCAGCCATTCTTCATCGCTCCCAACAGAAATTCGACATTGCCTTCCGGCCCCGTGATCGGGCTCGGGGTGACGCCAAGCACGGTCCAGCCTTGCGAGACAGCCCAGTCCTTGACCTGTTCACAGACGCGTTGGTGAACCGATGGGTCCCTGACGACGCCGCCTTTGCCGACTTCCTCGCGCCCCGCCTCGAACTGCGGTTTGACGAGTGCGACCAGTTTGGCGCCCGCCTTGGCGAGCTTGAGCGGCGCTTCGAGCACCTTGGTCAGCGAGATGAAGCTGGCGTCGCAGACGACGATGTCGATGGGCTCCGGGACGATGTTGGCGTCGAGCGTGCGGGCATTGGTCTGCTCGTGGACGATGACGCGCGGGTCCTGACGCAGCTTCCACGCAAGCTGGTTGGTGCCGACGTCGACCGCATAGACCTTCCCCGCGCCTCGGGTCAGCAGAACGTCGGTAAAGCCGCCAGTGGAACTCCCGACATCCAGCGCGACCGCTCCCGCAACGTCGAAGCCGAAATGCGCAAGCCCATGATCCAGCTTGAGCCCGCCGCGCGAGACCCAGGGATGATCCTTGCCGCGCACTTCAAGCGCCGCGTCCTCCGCAAGCATGTCACCGGCCTTGGCAATCTTGCGCTCGCCGCTGAACACGGCGCCGGCCATGATGAGTGCCTGCGCCCGCGTCCGGCTCTCCGCCAGCCCGCGGCTCACCAGCATTTGGTCTGCCCGGACTTTGGCTACGCCCGCACCTCTTCGATACCAGCGCTGTTGATGCGCAGCGCTTTCAGAACAGTGTCGACGATCTGGGGGGCGTTGAGGCCGGCCTCGTCATACTGCTTGTCGGGCTTGTCGTGGTCCTGGAAGCGGTCGGGCAGGCGCATGGTGCGGATCTTGAGGCCGGCGTCGGTCAGGCCTTCGTCGCTGGCGAGCGTCAGGACGTGCGCGCCGAGGCCGCCGACCGCTGCTTCCTCGACCGTCACTGCAACTTCGTGGGTCGCGAGCAGGCGGCGGATGAGTTCGTTATCCAGCGGCTTGGCGAAGCGAAGGTCGGCGATGGTCGTGGACAGGCCCTTCGCCTCCAGCTGCTCGGCCGCCTTCTCAGCCTCGGCGAGACGCGTGCCGAGCGACAGGATAGCGACCTTCTTGCCCTCGCGGACGATGCGGCCCTTGCCGATCTCGACGGGCTCGGGGTTCGCGGGGATGGCGACGCCCCTGCCCTCGCCCCGCGGATAGCGGACGGCGATCGGGCCGCTGTCGTGCAGCTGCATGGTCCTGACCATGCTGGCGAGCTCGGCCTCGTCCGACGGCGCCATGACTACGAAGTTGGGCAGCGTGCAGAGGTACGCTAGGTCGAAGCTCCCGGCGTGCGTCGCACCGTCGGCGCCGACGAGGCCAGCGCGGTCCATTGCGAAGCGCACGGGGAGGTTCTGGATCGCGACGTCGTGGACGACCTGGTCGTACGCGCGCTGCAGGAAGGTCGAGTAGATTGCGACGAACGGCCGCATGCCCTGTGCCGCAAGGCCGGCCGCGAAGGTGACCGCATGCTGTTCGGCAATGCCGACATCGAAAGCCCGGTCAGGATGGGCGGTAGCGAATTTGTCGACGCCGGTGCCTGACGGCATCGCCGCGGTGATCGCGCAAATCTGGGGATCAGTCTCGGCCAGCTTCGCGAGCGTTTCGCCAAACACGTTCTGGTAGCTCGGCGGACCGCCGCCCGGACCCTTGTCCTGCTTGCCGGAGATGACGTCGAACTTGACCACGCCATGGTACTTGTCGGCGGCGTTCTCGGCGGGCGCGTAGCCCTTGCCCTTCTTGGTGACGACGTGGACCAGCATCGGTCCGACATCGGCGTCGCGGACATTCTCCAGGATCTCGACGAGCGCCTCGACGTCATGACCGTCGACCGGGCCGACATAGTAGAAGCCGAGCTCGTCGAAGAGGGTGCCGCCGGTGAACAGGCCGCGGGCATATTCCTCGACGCGGCGAGCGGTACGGTGAAGCGGCTCCGGCATTGCGCGGGCGAGCTTTTGCGCAAGCTTGCGCGGGGCGAGATATTTGTTGGAGCTGACCAGCCGCGCGAGCGAGTTGCGCAAGCTTCCGACCGGCGGCGCGATCGACATGTCATTGTCGTTGAGGATGACGACCAGCCGGTTTCCGGCCTCGGTGGCATTGTTCATCGCCTCATAGGCCATGCCCGCGCTCATGGCGCCGTCGCCGATGACCGCAATCGCCTTGCCGGGCGCATCGTTGAGCTTGTTGGCGATCGCGAAGCCGAGCGCTGCAGAGATCGACGTCGAGCTGTGCGCAGCGCCGAACGGGTCGAACTCGCTTTCGCTGCGCTTGGTGAAGCCGCTGAGGCCTCCGCCCTGCCGAAGCGTACGGATGCGGTCGCGGCGGCCGGTGACGATCTTGTGCGGATAGGCCTGGTGGCCGACGTCCCAGATGAGCCGGTCGTTGGGCGTGTCGAAGACGTAGTGGATGGCGACAGTCAGCTCGACCACGCCGAGGCCTGCGCCAAGGTGGCCGCCGGTGACGGAAACGGCCGAAACGACCTCCTGGCGAAGCTCGTCGGCAAGCTGCAGAAGCGCTTCCTTGTCGAGCTTGCGGATGTCTTGGGGATACTGAACCGTATCCAGAAGAGGCGTGTTGGGCCGGTCTGACATGGGCGGCGGCTTATCCGGAACCCCGGGCCGTGTCACTAATATGCTGGCTAAAGG
>JAEVYW010000063.1 GCA_023392555.1 Pseudomonadota bacterium
TGGCATGAACGTCGATGCCCTCGGCAAGGCGAAGCCCCATGACGAGCGCCTCGTCCGCGGCTTCGCGAGGATCGAGAACGGCTTCCTCGGCGATGCCGTGACCGTTTCGGGAAAGACCTGAAAGGAAGTTCTCCGGCTTGCGGTGGCGGACTGTGCGCTTGCCCAGGCGCCGGCCGTGCGCACCGGGTCCGATGCCTGCATAGTCGCCGTAGCGCCAGTAGGTCAGGTTGTGCCGGCTCTCCTGGCCCGGGCGGGCATGATTGCTGATTTCGTAGGCAGGGATCCCCGCGGCCTCGGTGCGGTCGGCGGTGAGCTCGAACAGGTCCGCTGAGGCGTCGGCGTCCAGCGGCTCGAACTCGTGTTTTGCGACCATCGAGGCGAACTTCGTGCCGGGCTCGATCGTCAGTTGGTAGAGCGAGAGATGGGAGGTGCCGAGGCCGATGGCTCGGTCCAGATCGGCCGACCAGCTGGACTCGGTATCGCCGGGTAGTGCGTAGATCAGATCGAAGCTGACCCGGTCAAAATTGCGCTGGGCGATGTCGAGCGCTTGCAGCCCTTCCTTCGCGGAATGGGCGCGGCCGAGGAAGGCGAGCGACTTGTCGTCGAAGCTCTGCAGGCCGAGCGAGAGTCGGTTGACGCCCGCTGCGGCAAGATCGGCGAAGCGGGCCGCTTCGACTGAGTTAGGGTTGGCTTCGAGGGTGATCTCCAAGTCATCCGCTGCGTCCCAGTGGTTTCGGGCCGCAGCGATAAGCGCGGCGACCGTTGCGGGCTCCATCAGCGACGGTGTGCCGCCGCCGAAGAAAATCGACGTCAGCTTGCGGCTCGGGAGGAGCCTTGCTTCGTGCTCAAGGTCCGAGAGCAGCGCATTTCGCCATGATTCCTGATCGATTTGCGCACGAATGTGGCTGTTGAAGTCGCAGTATGGGCATTTGCTGACGCAGAACGGCCAGTGGATGTAGAGGGCGAGATCGTTGCTTACGGTCATAACGTCACAATGGTCACGGACAGCAGCGCCATTCGTGTGACCTTTGACGCCCATGGCGGGTTCGATTGCGAGATTTGCGGCCGAGGTCATCGGCGCTTCGTCTATCCGACAAAGCCTTTGTAGGACAGCGCGTTACCCGAGTTCGGCGACGAACTTTTCAAAGGCCCTGGCACGGTGGCTCATCCGGTGCTTTTCGACCGGGTCCATCTCGCCAAAGGTGATTTCGTGGCCGAGAGGCACGAATACAGGGTCGTAGCCGAAGCCGTTTTCACCCCGAGGCGGCCAGGTCAGAGTCCCGTCGACGCGGCCTTCGAACGTCTCGGCCTGACCATCGTTGGGCCAGGCGAGCGCCAGCGCGCAGACGAAATGCGCGGCCGGGTCGCCGTCCGGCTCGGTCGCCTGGACCTCGTTCCACACCCGCTCCATGGCGCGGATCCAGTTGCGCTCACCGTTCTCATCCTCGGCGTAGCGTGCCGAGAAGATGCCGGGGCGGCCCTGGAGCGCATCGACGCAAAGCCCGCTGTCGTCGGCAAGCGCGGGAAGGCCGGACAGGTCGGCCGCTTCGCGCGCCTTCAAATCGGCGTTGTCGGCGAAGGTGTTGCCGATTTCTTCCGGCTCCGGCAGCCCGAGCTCTTCGGCACCTACGCAGACGATCCCCAGCGGTTCGATCAGCGCGGAAATCTCCCGCAGCTTCCCCGCATTGTGCGTCGCGATGACGAGCTTGTCGCCGATCGGCCTCACCGGCCGGTCGCCTTGAGCTGGGCGGCAAAGATGTCGGCGCAGCCGATGCGGGCGAGGCGGAGGAGTCTGAGCAGGCCTTCCTCGTCGAAGGTTTCGCCTTCAGCCGTCAATTGCGCCTCCACGATCGCGCCGTCGGCCGTCAGGACAAAATTGCCGTCCGATCCCGCCGTGCTGTCCTCGACATAATCGAGATCGAGCACCGCCGTTCCCTGGTGGATGCCGCAGCTGACCGCCGCGACCTGCGTGCGGATGGGATCCGCGGCCAGGGCCTTGGACTCGAGCAGCTTGTCGACGGCGATCCGAAGCGCGACCCAAGCGCCGGAAATGGAGGCAGTGCGGGTGCCGCCATCGGCCTGGATCACGTCGCAATCGACGATGATCTGGCGCTCGCCGAGAGCCTTCAGGTCGACTACGGCGCGGAGCGAGCGGCCGATGAGGCGCTGGATTTCCTGCGTCCGGCCCGACTGCTTGCCCTTGGCGGCTTCGCGCTGGCCGCGCGTGTGAGTAGCGCGCGGGAGCATGCCATATTCCGCCGTGACCCAGCCCTGACCCTTGCCGCGGAGGAAGGGCGGGACCTTGTCCTCGACCGATGCGGTGCCGAGCACGCGGGTGTCGCCGAAGCTGACGAGGCACGAGCCCTCGGCATGGCGGGTGAAGCCCGGCTGGAACGTCAGGTCACGCATCTGATCGGTGGCGCGGCCGCTGGGGCGCATCGAAATTCCTCTCGTGTTTGCTTTCCCGCGGGCCTTATTGTCAGCGCCAGGGACATTCAACCGGAAGGGTTGCTGGATGCGATTGATTGCCTGTGCCGCCGCGATTGCCTTGTCGTCCTGTGCATCGGTGGCGCCCGGCGACCCGGTCGCGCCCGGGCCGAAGCTGCTCTCTGCCAGTGCCGAAGTGAAGTCCTGGGGCGCCACCTTGCGAAGCTGGATGATCGATGAGGCCGGGCGCGTCGAGCATATTTCGGGCGAGCGGCCGGGAGTGCCGCCTGCCAGCGTCACCATCGAGGTCCGGCGACTGACCTTGTCCGAGGCGGACCGAGCCAGGCTGGCTGCTGCGGTCGAGAAGGTGGAGGCGATCCTCCCCACGCCCGAGCAGTGCGACGAGAGAATGACGGATGGCGCCTACGGTACTTTCCGTTGGGACAAGGGCGCCGGGGCGAAGGAACTCAAGCTGGACGCAAATTGCGTGAAGGGCCGCGACGCCGAACTGATGGGTGCAGTCTTCGAAGCGGACAAGATCGTGGACGATGCGGCCAAGGCGGTCGCACCGGCCGAACGGCGACCGCTGGCCAACAGAAGTTGAGGAACCGGCCGCAGGTTAATAAATCAGTGCCGTGACGCAGCCCATCTCCGAACTCAGCGACCGCATGCGCGATATCTTCGGCCTGGTGGTCGAGGCCTATCTCGAGCGTGGCCAGCCGGTTGGGTCGAAGGCGCTTGCCGGAAGCGTCAGTCTGTCGCCGGCGTCCATCCGGGGCGTGATGCAGGAGCTGGAGGAGCGGGGGCTGCTGACCCATCCGCATACGTCTGCCGGGCGAGTGCCGACTGAGACGGGGCTTCGGCTGTTCGTGGACGGCATCATGCAGGTGGCGGCGCCGGGTCCGCGTGAGCGGGCGGTGATCGAACGGCAGATCGTTCGCGACCAGCCGATCGAGGATGCGCTTGCGGCGGCTTCGGCGGCCTTGTCTGGGTTGAGCCAGGCGGCTGGCGTGGTGCTGGCGCCGAAGCAGGAACTCCGGCTGCGGCAGCTGAGCCTGATCCCGCTGAGCCCGGAGCGGGCGCTCGCGGTGCTGGTCGGCAACGACGGCAGCGTCGAGAACCGCATTCTCGAGCTCGACGGAATCACGACGGCGGAAACGCTCAACGAGGTGGCGAACTTCATCACCGCGCGGCTGTCCGGGCTGACGCTCGGCGAAGCGCAGATGCGCTTGAGGGCGGAGATCCGCGACCGGCGCGAGGCGCTCGACCAGGCGGCTGCGGAGCTTGTTGCCTCGGGATTGGCGGCGTGGAGCGAGGACAATGCACGGCGGCCGGTCCTGATCGTTCGCGGTCAGGCCAACCTTATCGACGAGAGCGCGGCGGCCGACCTCGAACGCGTTCGGAGCCTGCTCGACGAGCTTGAAAACCGGCAGGAAATTGCGCGGGTCCTGGACGAAGCGCGCGATGCGCCCGGGTGCCGGATCTTCATTGGCAGCGAGAACCGGATGTTCGCTCTGTCAGGCTCTTCGGTCATCGCCGCACCCTACCGTGGGAGCCAGGGCGAGGTCGTCGGCGTTGTCGGCGTGATCGGTCCAACGCGCTTGAACTACGCCCGCGTCGTCCCAATGGTGGATTTCACAGCGAAAGCCCTTACGAGATTGATGGCATGATTGAAGATAACGACAAGGTTCACGACGAGGCGGAAGACATTCGACGCGAGACCGCGGAAGCCGCACCCGAGCTGGCCGAGCACGACCGCGTGGCGGAGCTCGAAAAGCAGCTCGAGGAAGCGAATAACAAGGCCCTCTATGCCGCTGCGGAGACGCAGAACGTTCGCCGCCGGCTGGAAGCAGAGAAGCAGCAGGCGTCGGCTTATGCGGCGTCCACGTTCGCGCGCGACATGCTCGCGATCAAGGATCACCTTGAGCGGGCACTGGCCGCGGTGAGCGACGAGCTTCGCGCCGACAAGGTTGCGAGCAATTTCCTTGCGGGCATCGAATCCACGGCGCGCGAGCTGGAAGCGGTGTTCACCCGCAATGGCGTGACCCGGGTGCAGTCGGTCGGCGAGCCGCTCGACCCGCACCGGCATCAGGCGATGATGGAAGTGCCGACCGACCAGGCGGAGCCGGGCACCATCGTCGAGGAAATGCAGCCGGGCTACATGCTCAAGGACCGCCTGCTTCGTCCGGCGATGGTGGCGGTGGCGAAGGCTCCCTAAGCCTCAGTGAACCTCGCGGTGCTGGGTCTCGCCCTTGGTGGCGAGGCCGAAGCGAGGTTCTAGCTTCACTGCATTGAACAGCCGAGCGGCGGCGTAGCGGCCGACTTCGGGGCCATGCTTGAAGCCGTGGCCTGATCCGCCGCCGACGAGGAGCACGTTCGACAGGCGCGGGTGGATGTCGATCAGGAAATCACCGTTGGAGCTGTTCTCGTACTGGCAGACTTCGGCGCCGATCAAAGGCGCCCCGCGAAGCCCCGGGAAGCGGCGGTCGCGGAAGGCGACGACCTCATCGATGGCGGCCTGCGTGGGCCGGCGGTCCTGCGTGTCCGGGTCGACCGCTACGCCATGCTTGTCGTTGGCGAACTTGACGCCGCGGTTCTCGAGATCGGGGAAGCCGTAGAAGATGTCTCCGGCGTTGAAGTCGGCCCAGCCGGGCATGTTGGCGGGGAGGTATTCGCGGCTGCCCGGCGGCGTGGCGAAGTAGAAGACCTCCTGACGCGTCGCAAAGATCTTCTTACCGAGCACGTCGGGGAAGATCTTCGGCAGCCATGGGCCG
>JAEVYW010000290.1 GCA_023392555.1 Pseudomonadota bacterium
GGTCTGCCGACGTTGAGATCCCGCAGCCTTCGTAGGACAAGTCGAGAAGCTCGACCTCGCAAGTCATGCCACCGGCGCGCACGATGAACGCCTGCAGGCTCACAGCCCGCCGCTCCTGGCGTTCTAGGAGAACGCCCTGCTTTGGCATTGGTGCATTCATCTGCTTGCAGTCCGTCCGGGTACAGGCTGCGATTAACCTATGTGAGTAAAGGAAGGCCTAATCAGGCCTTCGCGCTAGCTTTGATGAACTTGGCGCCTTCGCGAGCCGCAACGGCGAGCACGCCTGCGATCGTCTGCGCTCCCGACCCGGTCGCTTCGGCGGCATCCTTTGCGCCTTCCTTCGCCGACTTGCCCGCGGCCCTTGCGGCCTGGCTCTTGGTCAGCGCATCGGCCGCCGCGATGAGGCCGACTGCAACAAGGTCCGCGACCAACGGGTTTTGAAGCAAGGCGTAGAGCGGTGCTCCGCTCTTGCGTAATTTCTTGGGGATTTTGACGCCCGCAATGCGCTTGGGCAGCTTGCCGTTCTTTGCCATGAAGACGCTATATCACAGGATCGCGCAGGCGATGCGATCCCCGCTGTTGCCGCTCGGGTCAGTCAGCTCGTCGTCGGCCTTGGCGTGGATGACGATTGCCGCGCCGTCAGCGTCACGCAAGATTGGGCCGTCGCCAAAATTCGCGCCGGTGACGCGCGCGCCCGGCACCAGCAGGCCCGCGACGATCTTCCCGTCCGCTCCAACGCCAAGGTTTCCGAGATCTCCGGTATGATAGCCGGCCGGGTTCCTGTGTCCGTGCTTGCGCGATGCCGGGTTCCAGTGACCGCCCGCCGTCGTGAACCCCGGACCATCGCAACGCCCAGTCATGTGCACGTGCACGCCATGCATGCC
The DNA here is from genome assembly GCA_023392555.1 of Pseudomonadota bacterium. Lineage (GTDB taxonomy): Bacteria > Pseudomonadota > Alphaproteobacteria > Sphingomonadales > Sphingomonadaceae > Sphingomicrobium. The sequence goes on from JAEVYW010000290.1 coordinate 885, forward strand.
GGCGGGGAGACCGCCTGCACTGATGCGCAGCAACACGCCCGTCGGCTGGCTGAAGACGCGCACGGTGCCAAGCACCGCTCCGCTGCTCGATATCAAATTGCTCGTGGAGACCGGCACCTCGGGCGCAGCCATTGGCACGCAACCGGCGAGCATCAACGGGGCAAGGCAAAGCAAACGGACAGGCTTCATCACGGTCTCCTTCGACCGCTCTATGCCCAAATTGCCTTTCGGTTCCGCACTTGCCACAGTTCCCGGATGACTGATCGCACCGAAGAGCGCGGGCGCGAGAGGCGCGCGTCCGGCTACGCCTGGTACGCCCTCGTCCTGTTCGTCATCGTCTACGTCTTCAACTTCATCGACCGACAAATCGTCTCCATCCTCGCGGAGAGCATCAAGGCCGACCTGAAGCTCGACGATGCCCAGATCGGCTTCCTCTACGGCACCGCGTTCGCCGTCTTCTACTCGCTGTTCGGCATTCCCCTCGGGCGCCTTGCGGACAGTTGGTATCGCGGACGCCTGATGGCGATCGGGCTTGCACTATGGTCGTCGATGACTGCTCTATCCGGTTTCGCTCAGACCTTTGGAGTGCTCGCTGCAGCGCGCGTCGGAGTCGGGATCGGGGAAGCCAGCGCATCGCCCGCCGCTTACTCCATGATCGCCGACTATTTTCCGAAGGAAAGGCGAGCGACTGCGCTCTCGATCTATTCCAGCGGACTTTACATCGGCGGAGGCATCGCGCTTCCGCTTGGGGGCTACATCCTGTCCGAATGGGCACGGCGTTTCCCGTCGGAAGCGTTCGCGCCGCTCGGCCTAGCGCCCTGGCAAGCGGCATTCCTGGCCGTAGGGCTTCCGGGCCTGCTGCTCGCGTTCTGGATTTGGACGCTGAAGGAGCCGCTGCGCGGAGCGATCGACGGGCATACGAGCGAAGTCGTTCGGCCAAATGCATGGCGCGAATTCGGCCGCGAACTGTTTGCGATCCTCCCACCGTTCACGCTCGTCAGTGTCGCGCGCATTCCGAACGCGCTCGGTCGCAACCTGGCGGTTCTCGCATTTTGCATTGCCGGATGCGCCGCGCTGGGCTGGTTCACCGGCGACTGGCCGCAGTGGATCGCATGGTGGACTGGCATCTACGCGGTGTTCAGCTGGACGCAGTCGTTGCGAGCCCGCGATCCGGCGACCCACAAGCTGCTCTGGGGTACGCCCGTCGCGACCACACTCGTGATTGCGTTCGGAAGCATCAGCTTCATGACGTACGCCGTCGCGTTCTGGATCCCGCCCTATCTGTTGCGGACTTTCTACAGCGGTCCGACGGACGCTGCCTCGATCCTGGCTGGTCGAACGGCAGCCGAAGAAGTGTCGGCGATTTTCGGCTGGAGCGCCGCCGCGGCGTCGGCGATCGGCGTCATTCTTGGCGGGATCGTCAGCGACGCGCTCCGCCGGCGCTGGCCGGCGGGCAGGCTCTACGTGAACATGGCGGCGATCGTACTGCCGGCCCCTGCCGTATTCTGGATGTTCACCACAGACAGCCTGACGACGTTCTACCTGCTCGCGCCTTACGTAAGCCTTTGTAGCGCGCTTTGGGTGGGCGCTGCAGTCGCGACGTTGCAGGATGTCGTGCTTCCGCGAATGCGTGGGACCGCCGGCGCGACCTATGTTTTCGGCACGTCATTGGTCGGCCTCGCACTGGGCCCCTATTTCGCAGGGAAGGTCGCGGCTCTGACCGGCGATCTCGCGACCGGCGTCCTGTCGCTTTATATCGTGCCGCCGTTCACGATTGCCGCGCTCTGGTATGCATCGCGTCACATCGCCGAGATCGAAACTACGAAGAGCGAGCGCGCGGCGGCGGCGGAGGCGTAAGAACAAAGAAAGGCCGGCCCGGGATGACCCAGGCCGGCTTGCATCCAGAAGTTGGATTTAGCCGCGTTCCGGCGCCGGCGGCGGCGGAGGCGGAGGTGGCGGCGGAGCCGGGCAGGCTTCAGTCGCGAGGATCACCGAGCCATCCGGGCAGGTCTGCGTCGCCGGGGGCGGCGGAGGCGGTGGCGGCGGCGGAGGAGGAACGACTTCCTCGACCACTGCGGGCGCTCCGAAATTGTAAATCAGGCTGGCGAGCAGGCTGTGCGAGCGGAAACGGCCACCCTCCGCAACGGCCGGGACGGTCGCGCAAGCGGTCGCGCTGACTGAACCGCAGAACGATCCCGACGTGTCGCTGATGTCGAACTTGCGAGCGTTGAAGTAGCGATACTTCGCGCCAAGCTCGAGATTGTCGCTGACCGGGAAACCGAGACCAGCGATTGCCTGCCAAGCAAGACCGCTGTCGCGACCGCTGATCAGGAAGTTCGGCGCTTCCGCGCGGACCTTGGTGCGTGCGAAGCCAACGCCGCCGCCGACATAACCGCGGACGCCATCGTCGGGCCCAATATCGAGAAGAAGGTTGAGCATGGCCGACAGCGCGGTGATGCGGCCCCGGGGATCGTCGTCCGCCTGCTGCCCCACCAGCCGAAACCTGTCGATACTGGCGCGCTTGTACGCGATCTCGCCCTCGGCTCGGAACATGCCGAAATCGTATCCGGCGATTGCATCGGCATCGAAGCCCTTGTTCGGCTTGATGCTGATCCTCTGCCGGTCGAAACCGTTGACGACGAGCTGGTAATCCATGTTCTCGACGATCATCGGACCGCCTTCCACACCGATGTACATAGCCCCATCACGAGCAGCGGCGGGAGTGGCAAGTGCCGTCGTAGCGAACGCAATCGCGATACCAAGCCTGCGCATTTGAAGTCCCCTTTCAAGCGGCCCGTTCCGGTCGCCTGCGACACATTATGAAACGGTCCGTTTTGGAGCAAGTCGCTGATTGCGCTGAGTTGTTGCCGAAAGGTCGCACTCCCGACACTTAGGTTCAAGCGATCAATCCATGGGTCCGCAAAGCATTCAAAATGGAAGCGATCGAAGCTCGCGCCTGGGCGTCGATCGTCGCCCCTCCGGCCGGCTCGGCGATTGCGCTCAAGCGGCTCCCAACGACCTGCTGCCCGTCGACAACGAGGCGGTTCGCGCGAACGCCGCCCACTTCCCAACTGCCGGACCGATACGAAGCGTGGACCCCTGCCGTCCGGACATACATCGACTGTCCCTCGGCAGGCGTTTGGAAGCGCCAGCCGGCAGCGGTGAAGATCGCAAGCTGCCCATCCTTGCCGGCCCATTCGCCCGTTGCGGACTGCGCGACGATGAAAGCCTGTCCCGGTTGCGGGTTCGAGGGCGCAGTACTCCGCGGCCCTTCCTCCACCGCTCCCGCGACAATGGCGTCCAGCAGGAGCAAGGCCTCATTGTGGACGAGCTCCTTCTGACTTTGCCCGGGGCTCAGCAGCGGCAGCCGAAGCCGCTCGGTAGTTTCCATCAATTGCTCCTGTCCTAGATGTTGAAAGTGCCGCGGAGCGGGTGTGACTGTGCAAAGTCTCCGACCTGCGTGATCGTGACCGCCGCTTCGCCCTCGCCAAGTGACCCGAGAACGTCAGCGGTGAGCACCAGGGCGGGCTCCGCCGCATCGAAGGACAGCGTCCCCGCGCTACCTGCGACATCTACCCGATAACGCTCGCGCTGCTCGCCCAGCGGCGCATCGACACCGTCCAACCAGCCCCATCCCTGCCGGCTTCGCCGGGTCCAGCGCATGACCTTGTCATCGCCCTCGCCGGTCACGGCCAAGCCCGCTGGGGACGGCGGGCGAAGCGCTTCGC
>JAEVYW010000298.1 GCA_023392555.1 Pseudomonadota bacterium
TCTACAGCCTGACCAAATATGTCGGCGGCCACAGCGACCTCGTCGCCGGTGCGCTCGTCGGCAGCAAGGCAGTGCTCGACAAGGTGCGGCTCATCCGCAACCCCATGGGCGGCATTTGCGACCCGAACACGGCGTGGATGCTCATGCGCAGCCTGGAAACGCTCGAGCTTCGCATGAGTCGCGCGGGCGAGAATGCCGAGAAGGTCTGCGCGTTCCTGCGCGACCATCCCAAGGTCGAGAAGGTCGGCTATCTCGGCTTCCTCGAGCCAGGCTCGCGGCAGAAGGATATCTTCGACCGCCATTGCAGCGGCGCGGGCTCGACCTTCTCGCTTTACCTGAAGGGTGGCGAAGCCGAGGCCTTCCGCTTCCTCGATGCGCTGAAGATCACCAAATTGGCAGTCAGCCTAGGCGGCACCGAGTCGCTGGCGAGCGCCCCCGCGGCGATGACCCACCTCAGCGTTCCCGACGAACGCAAGGCCGCGCTTGGGATCACGGACAATCTCGTGCGGATCTCGATTGGCGTTGAGAAAGCGGAAGACCTCATCGCCGACTTCGATAATGCGTTGAACGCGGCCTAGGATCGGCGCTCGCGCTGCAGTCGACGGGCAAAACGGATCGCAAGAGCCACCGAGGCTCCGAAGATCAGCCCTTCGACTGCAGTGACCCCGACTTGCGCGCGAAGCCCGAAACCGTCCTCGCCAAACCAGCGGCCGAGCGCGTCCATGTTGATCGGCGAGTTGGGATAGGTTTGCGCTAGCGAATCAAGGCTTGCCGCCATCAGCCGCCCGCCGATCAGTGGAAGGATTGCTCCGGCGATCGCTCCTAGTCCGGCCGCGCCGCCGATTGAGGGCCAGCCATGCTTGCGCCTCAGGGCCAGGTGAGTCCCAAGGCCTACGGCTCCGCCGATGATCAGCCCTTCGAGCCCGCCGCCAATGCCGTTCGGCGCACGGCCAAGCAGGACGCTGAAGGCGTCGACGCCGAGCAGCTTGACGATGCCGCCGATGAGCAGCCCGCCGACGGCTCCGCCCGCGAAGGTGGTCAGCATGCGCGGCCGCCAGAAGTGATGCGCGACACCAATTCCCGCTCCGACGCCGACCCCTCCGAGCGACGCGGCGAGCATGTTCACCGCCAGCATCACGACCAGGAAGGACGACGCGCCAACCGATGGGTGCAGCGGATCGGGGGACGCACCAAGCCCGTAGAGAATGCCGCCGCCGATGCCTGCGAGTACGCCTCCCGCCGCGCCGGCTGCGGCAAGCGTCGCGACATTGCTCCAGCCTCTTGAAACAGCAGGCGCGACTCGTTTTGGCGATGCAGCGTCCTTGACCTCGACGAGCGCAACGAAGCGATAGCCGTGTTTGGGGACGGTCTCGATGAAGCGCGGCCGCGCTGCGTCATCGCCGAGCAGCCGGCGCAGATTGGTGATGCATTGGCTCAACGCCTCGTCGGTCACCGGCACGCCCGCCCAGACCTCGTCGAGAAAGCGCTCGCGTTTGATCAGTTCGCCAGGATGCCGAAGCATCAGGGTCAGCGCATCGAGGTAGCGGCTGCTGATCTCCAGGGTCTCACCGCCGCGCGACAGGCGGCGCTGCGCCGGGTCGACGGTGAACTCGCCGAACTCGAAAACCCCTTCGGCCAAACCTAGCCCCAGTCCTCGATCGCCCAGCCGCGTTGGGCCGCCAGCCGACGCAGCCGGTCATGCGGGTTCACGGCTACCGGCTCGTCGGACCATTCGAACGCCGGGGCATCCGACGCATGGTCGGAGTAGAAGCGGACGTGGCCATGCGCTCCGGTCAGGCCGGATTTCTCGACCCAGTCGGAGATCATCCGCATCTTCTCTTCACCGTAGCAATTCTGCCCCTCGATCCGCGCATGGACGCGCTCGTCGAGACCGATGATCGACCCCGTGGCGATGACGTCGTCGAAGCCGAGGCGGTCGGCGATGGCGCTGGCGTAGAGGCGGTACGATGCGGTGGCGAGGACCACGCGGCGGCCCTGGCTCTTGTCGCGCGCAATCGCCTGCCGTGCGCCCGGCCGGATGTTGTTCGCGACCGTCGCATCGGCGAAGCTCTGCACGAGCGGCTGCAAGTCGCGAGGGTGAACCTTCGACCCGAGCAGCAGGAAGTGGCACATCTCCTTCAGCCGCGCGCGGTCGTAGAGCTTCAGCACATAGCCGAGCATCGCCAGCGCAACGAAGGGCACGAACAGCAATCGCCATTGCTGCCGCCGGCTCGCGCAATGCAGCAGGAACGGCGTGTAGGTCGCATGGCGCGTCACCGTGCGATCCATGTCGTAGATGGCGAGGTCGCTCACGCCTTGCCCTCGAGGATGGCTTCGACCAGCGCATGGTCTGCGGGCTTGTCGACATCGACTGCTGCGAGGGGATCGGCGAGCTCGACTGCAATCGCCTTCAGCCCAAGCTTGCGCCCGACGGTCGCAAGCGTCTGGTCGATCGTCCGCAGCCGCAGCAGCGCGCCGAGCAGGGTGAGCGGGCCAAGTACCGACAGCAACCGCCACGGCTTCTTCCGTCCCTGCTCGGCCGACCGCCACAGTTCGAGCGCAGGCAACACGCGGGGGCTGCCGAGCAGGAACAGGTTGGCGCCGCTGTAGGCGCCGCCGCGAAACTTGATCCAGGTCCGCTCCGACTGCGGCAGGCGGTACATCAGGTTGCGCTTCTCGACGACGCCGACGGCGATGTCGCCGTTGCGCGCGAGGCTCAGGAAATCCTCGACCATGTCGCTGCTGAGCAGCGCGTGATCCGCGGTCGTGACGAGCAAAGGCCATTCGACCTTAGCGTCGAAGCAATAGGCTTCGAGCGTGGCCGCGATCGTCTCGCCGGATTGCTCGATCGACAGGCGCTTGCTTCGGGGAAGCACCGGCTTGAGCAGCTCGGGACGTTGGCTGAGCACGCGGATTTGCCCGATCTCGTCGCTCGCGAGGAGCGCATCGAC
>JAEVYW010000164.1 GCA_023392555.1 Pseudomonadota bacterium
CGATGATGCCCTCGCCGACTGGGCCGGAGAGGGTGACGACATTGCCTTCGTGCCGACCATGGGAGCGCTCCACGAAGGGCATCTGACGCTTGTCGAGCGGGCGAGGGAGCTCGCGGACCGGGTCGTCGTGTCCATCTTCGTCAATCCGTTGCAGTTCAACGATCCGTCCGATCTCGACCGCTATCCGCGGCAGGAAGAGAGCGACCTTGCCAAGCTCGAGGCCGCCCGCTGTGACCTGGTGTGGCTCCCGACCCCAGCGGACTTGTATCCGGAAGGGTTCGCAACGACAATCAGCGTCGGCGGCATCAGCGAGCGCTGGGAAGGTGAGCACAGGCCCGGGCATTTCGACGGCGTCGCAACGGTCGTCGCCAAGCTGCTCGTGAGCGTCGTCCCGACCGTCGCTTTGTTTGGCGAGAAGGATTTCCAGCAGCTCGCGGTCATCCGCCGAATGACCCTGGACCTCGGGCTTGGCACAAGGATCGTCGGTGTCCCGACTGTGCGCGATGAGGATGGCCTGGCTCTCTCGTCACGGAACGCACTCCTCTCGGAGGATGAGCGGGCGAGGGCGGTGGCCTTGCCGGATGCGCTAAATGAAGCGGCCCACGCGATCCGTTCGGGCCAATCTGTCGACGCTGTCCTGGGCGTCGCCCGGTCCCGATTGGTCGAGGCCGGGTTCAGCCCCATTGATTACGTTGCGTTGGTCGATGCCGCGACGCTCGAACCCCTATCCGAGCGCGGCAGCGGAGCGGCACGGCTCATCGCCGCCGCAACCATCGGCACCACTCGCCTGATCGATAATCTGGCAGTGTGATTTTGACGTCACGACGCCGTTAACCATTTGTTTGCCATCTCCGACGAATTTCACTCCCACAGGATTTGGGGGAGACGAAACGTGGGTGCCATCAGCCAGAAGAGTGCAGAGTTCTTTCTTCGCAGCCGCCTTGCGGATGCCGATAGCGGCAATGTCGATGCCTTGTTCGAGCTCGGCGTGACCTATTCGACCGGCCGCGGCGGAGTGAACGTCGACCTCATCGAGGCTCACAAATGGTTCAACCTTGCAGCGCTCAACGGCTGCACCCGCGGCCAGCAGTGCCGCGCCGAAATCTCGATCGAGATGACCGCCCGCGAAATCGCCGAAGCCCAGCGCCAGGCGCGCGCCTGGCTCGGGACCCACCAGCGCTACGCCGCGTAAGCCTACTGCTTCAAGACCGTCACGACGCGGCTGTTCTGAAGCCAGGTCGCGTCGTGGAGTTGGGCTGACGTTGGCCGTTCGCGGCCCCAGCTGACGACATTGAGCTGCCCCGGCGACACGCCCTGCGCGAGCAGGAAGTTGCGAACCGCGGCGGCGCGCCTTTCACCGACGGCCAAAGCATAATCGCGGGTCAGCCGGCCGTCGGCATGGCCTTCGATATTGGCGCGGATCCAGGGGCGGGCGAGAAGCCACTGCGCCTGCCGCGCGAGGACCTGCTGGCTGGTCGCATCGAGCACATAGGATTCCCGCTGGAAGCGGACGGTGTCCGATCCGGACTGAGCCTTGAGGTCGGCCTGCAGGACCGAAAGCGGAACCACAGGCGCCGCCGGTAGCGCTCCTGGCGGATAGGCGCCGGGCGGATAGGCACCCGGCGGCAATGGTTGAGGGAAGGGCTGGGCGATCGCGGCCGAAGCCGAGACTGCGAGAGCGAACAGCATCGCGGCGAACCTCACTCCGAACCTCCGGACCAATCGGGATCCGACCCCGGCTGCGGCGTCGTCAACCGCTTCGGCTGACCTCCCGTGATCGGCACCGAATAAATCGCCGCATGCGTGCTTTGCGGATCGGTGCGCTGGAACACCACCGTGCGTGCGCCCGCCCACACCGGCGCCTCGTCCTGCCAGCCGTCGGTCAGCACTTTCTCCTCACCGCCATCCGATCGCATCACGCCGATCTGAACCTTGCCCTGCGTCGAACGCGTGAAGGCGATGCGATCGCCCGACGGGCTCCACACCGGCGAAGCATAGCCCGCGGCGCCGAAGCTGATCCGCTGCTGGCCCGAGCCATTCGAATTCATGACGTAGACCTGCTGGCGACCCGAACGGTCGCTTTCGAACACGATCCGCGATCCGTCGGGTGAGAAGCTAGCCGCCGTGTCGACACCGGGCGTGCTGGTCAGCCGCTGCGGGTAATTGCCGTCGAGCCCGACGAGATAGATGTCGGTGTTGCCGTCGACGGCCATCGACAGGAGCAATCGGCGTCCGTCCGGCGACCAGCGCGGCGCGAAGCTGATCGTGCCCTGCGGCAGCAGCGCGCGGTCCTCATTGCCGTCGACGTCGCGGAGGCGCACGTGCGGAGCGCCGCCGCTGAAGCTTACGTAGGCGACCCGCTCGCCATCGGGGGACAGGCGAGGGCTGAGGACCGTCGTCTCGCCCTGGGTCAGATAGCGATGGTCGGTCGCATCCCAGTTCATGATCGCCAGCCGCTTCACCGGCGAGGTCCGCGTTCCAGTCTCGGCGACGTAGGCCACGGTCGAATCGAAGTAGCCGGCGGATCCGCTGATGCGCTCGTAGAAAGCGTCTGCGCAGCGGTGCGCGGCGCGGCGCCACTCGCCTGCCGCAACGACATAACCCTTCCGGGCAATCTCGCGCCGCTGCTTCATGTCGTAGAGGTAGCAGGCGACCGTCAGCCGCCCGTCGTCGCGGGCCTGGACGTAACCAGTGACCAGGTTGCTCGCACCGACGCCGGCCCAGTTCTGGTAGAGCGGAGCACCCGCCTCGGTTGGGCTGTACTGCTTCAGCGTGTTGCGCGGCACGACCATGAAGTCGCCGCTCGAGCGCAGGTCCGAAGCGATCTGGTCGGCGATCTGGATCCCGATCACGCCCGTGTCGCCAGCGTCGGTCGAGACGTTGCGCGGCGTCGGCACCGGCGGAATGGCAATCACCGGAAGCACGTCCTGCGCCACCGCAGCGGTCGGCAGGATCGTCAGTAGTGCAGTCGCCAAGGCAAAGATCGTCTTGGGTCTGAAATCAGGCATCATGTTCCTTCGCCGCAATCGCCTTGAACCGCTCGACCCATTCCTTCGGCTGGCGCTGCGGCCGGCCGTCGGCATCGAGAAAGGCGGCGGTCACGCTCGCATCGGTCAGTTGTTCTTCGCCGCGCATGACTCGCTGATGAATTTGCACGGAGACGCCGCGAACCGCTTCGACCTTGCTGACGACCAGAAGATCTTCACCGAGCCGCGCGGGCTTCAGATAACGAATGTGGACGTCGGCGACGTAATAGGCGCCCCCGCCGGCTTGCAGCACCTCGCGCTGATCGACACCAACGGCGCGGAGCATGTCCGACCGCGCACGCTCCATGAAGCGCAGGTAATTGGCGTAATAGACAACGCCCGCCGTGTCGGTGTCTTCGAAATAGACGGTCAGCGCGAAGTGATGCTCATGCCGCACGAACCCGCCGCGGTAAGGTGTCTCGAAATCCTCGGGCATCGGCGCCGTCTAGCGTCGCGGCGTCCCCGGGCAAACCCGCTTGACTCCGAAGTAACGTGAAGGTTACATGTAACTTACAGGTTACACGATTGGGGATCGCAATGGCTGGTACGTCGGATGCACAGGCTGCCGAGAGGCTGAGCAGGAAAAGGGCTCGCGCGCTTCCGGCAATGGCCGCGATCTTCATCAGTCAGCAGGTGGTTTTCCTCGTCAACAATTACGAAGGGACGAGAAACGTGGACCGGGTCGCGGTCGGGTCCTGGATCGTGCTGACGGTCGTGCTGCTCCTTGCCCTCGCGACAGGTGGAGGGTGGATTTACCCCAAGGCCGTCAGGGACCTCGCGAACGATGAATCGACGCGGGCGCATCGGGCACAAGCGCTCGCCGCCGGCTTCTGGGCGGCGATGATCGCGGCGCTCGTCCTGTTCATCGTCGACCTGTTCGAGCCGGTCGATGGCCGGGATGCAGCGCACATCGTTCTGACGCTCGGCATTGCGATCGCGCTGATGACGTTCGGCTCCCTGGAGAAGCGCGCGCTCCGGGATGGCTGAGCGCCTCGCCAACAGCATCAAGGAAAAGCGCGTAGAGCTCGGCCTTACTCAGGCCGAGCTTGCTGAGCGGGTTGGCGTCACTCGCAAGACCGTCAACACCGTCGAAAACGGCATATTCGTGCCCTCGGCGCTTCTCGCGCTGAAGCTGGCGCAAGCGCTCAGCGTGCCGGTCGAGGAGCTCTTCCGGATCGAGCGCTGATCTCCTCGACCTGGCGGATCAGGTCGCCTTGGGCTTCGGCCACGTCAGCAAGGTGCATACCCCAGCCCGGGACGAACATGCCGAGCAGGCCGACTTCGCCGTAGACACGGTCGGTCCGCTTGTCCTTCGGATCGGCGTTCACCCGGATCGACAGATAGCCGCGCTGCCCGTCGTTGATGCAGCGTGCGGAGACCAGCCCCTCGGTCCGGACGAACGGCGAAGGAGACGCGCCTTCGGTCGACCATTGAATCGGGCCGCCCGGCACCGGCAGGTTCCAGTTCGCGTTCCAGTAGCTGTCGAGCTTCTCCCACGCGCGCGACCCCGGACGGGCGGGATTGGTGCAGGCGACCGTCATTCCCGGAGTGGGAGCATTGCCGAACATCGCGCCGGCGGGCGGCGGATTGTTCTCGCGGAAGCTGACCCAGGTCATCACGCAGCCGGTCTCGCCGCCGCGTGAGCAGACCGGCGTCCTGGCAAGCGTTCCGCCGACCAGACGGCCCTGCGGCACCAGGAGATTGTAGCCCGGAATGATCGCCAGCCGCATCTGCGACGCGATCGGCTTGCCCTCGATTTCGTTTTTAATGAGCTGCTGGATCATCAGCGAGCCCTGGCTATGGCCGATCAGCACGAACGGCCGGCCCTTGTTGTACGTTGACAAATAAGTCCGCCACGCGGCGGCAACGTCCGAATAGGCCAGCATCGCCGGCTGCATCACGTTCGCGCCAGTCGCTGCTGCCGCGACCGCCGACAGAGTCATCTGGCGATAGATTGGTGCGTAGGTTTTGCAGACGCTGGCGAAGCGCGCGAACTGCACCTGGGCGGCCCCGCGCTCCGCCGAGTCCACGATCAGGTCGCTGTTCATGCCTCGGTCGCGGCTCACCGTCGGGTAGACATAGAAACAATCGATCGGCGGGTTGGCGGCGACGCTGCTGCGGCCCGTCGAGCCATAGCCGTTCGGATTGAGCGCGGTGGTCCCTAGCGGTGTCGAGCAAGTGTCGGAGCGCCCCGGAAGGCACAGCCAGCTCGCGCTATTGGCGTAATTCGGTGCGCCCGGAACCGGTGCGGTCTGCGCAGCGGCGGGCGTGGCGGCGATGGCGGCAAAAGCGAGTGCTGCAAGACGGATCACTTGGGCGAACCTCCGGAATCGAACAGGCCGGATTGCGCTCCGGCGGGCGGGTTGAGGCCGAGATGCGTGTAGCCGCGCCCGTTGAGGCAGCGGCCGCGAGCGGTGCGGGCGATGAGGCCAAGCTGGATCAGATAAGGCTCGATCACATCCTCGATCGTGTCGCGCGGCTCGCTGAGACCGGCGGCAAGCGTCTCCACGCCGACCGGACCCCCGCCGTACAGATCGGCGATCATGGTCAGGTAGCGCCGGTCCATCGCGTCGAGGCCGAGATTGTCTATCTCCAGCCGCGACAGCGCCTTGTCGGCGACGTCGGCATCGATCGCCGTCGCCGAAACGGCATGAGCGAAGTCGCGCACCCGGCGGAGCAGCCGCCCGGCAATGCGCGGGGTTCCGCGCGACCGGCGCGCGATCTCGGCGGTGCCGTCGTCGGTGATCTCGACACCGAGCAGGCGCGATGCCCGGCCGACGACCTGCTGCAATTCCTGCACGGTGTAGAAGTTCAGCCGCACCGGTATCCCGAAGCGGTCGCGCAGCGGTGTGGTCAGCAACCCTTGGCGCGTCGTCGCCCCGACCAAGGTGAACCGCGGCAAATCAATGCGCACGGATCGTGCCGATGGACCTTCGCCGATCATCAGGTCGAGCGCGCGGTCCTCCATCGCCGGGTAGAGCACCTCCTCGACTGCGGGATTGAGCCGGTGGATCTCGTCGATGAACAGGACGTCGCCGTCCTCGAGGTTGGTCAGCAGCGCCGCGAGGTCGCCTGACTTGGCGATCACCGGTCCCGACGTGGCGCGGAATCCGACGCCCATCTCCCGCGCCAGAATGCCGGCAAGCGTGGTCTTCCCGAGGCCCGGGGGACCGTGAAACAGCACATGGTCCAGCGCCTCGCCGCGCGCCCTTGCGGCATTGACGAAGATGCGAAGATTTTCGCGCGCCGCCTGCTGCCCGACGAACTCGTCGAGCGACTTGGGCCGAAGCGCGGCGTCGGCATCCTCGGTCGTGCGCTCGGGCGTCGTGATTCGGGCGGGATCGGTGGCCATCAGCCGAAGTGCTCGACGTTCTCGCCGACAATCTCAAGCCACTCGAGCTTGCGGTCCTCGTACACAGAGTAATTCAGCCGACCGAAGAATGGATCATCGAACGCACCAAGCGGAATACCGAGAAGGTTCGCCGAGTCCGCGTCAATGCCCGGCCCCTCGTTGCGGTAAAGGACGTCCGATCCGCATTCCGGGCAGAAGTGAAACGTAGCCCAGTTTCCGCTGTCGGAGACTTTCCTGAAGGTCTTCGACTGTCCTTCGACCGTCACCTGTTCCGACGGCCAGCGCGCCTGGGTCGCGAAGGCGCTGCCACTGCGCTTCTTGCAATTGAGGCAATGACACACGGACATTCGCACCGGCTCTCCGGTCGTCGTGACGCGAAGCTGCCCGCAGCGGCACGAGGCGGTCCGTTCGGTCATTTCGCCGCTTTCCGGAGAGCCAGCCGGACGAGTGCATCGAGGCCCGCATCAGCGCCAAGTTCGTCCTGCGCCGCGTTGACGGCGGCGCTGGCCTCGGCTGGTTTGAAGCCGAGGTTGGCTAGGGCGGAGAGTGCGTCCGCGGCGGCTCCGGCGCGCGGGGCAGGAGCGAGTGACGCACCAAGGCCGGCAACGCCGAGCTTGCCCTGAAGCTCATTGGCGATGCGCGCGGCCAGCTTCGGCCCGACGCCGTTGGCGCGGCCGATCATCGCCTTGTCGCCTTGGCTGACGGCACGCGATAGTTCGTCGGGGGTCAGCACGGACAGGATCGCGAGCGCGAGCCTGCCGCCGACGCCCTGAACGCTGGTCAGCGCTCGGAAGCTGTCGCGTTCCACCGGCGATCCGAAGCCGAACAGGGTCCACGCGTCCTCACGCACCTGAAGCTCGGTGAGGATCAGCACCTCTCCGCCAATAGGCCCAAGCGCCTCAAGCGTGCGGGCGCTCGCGTGGATCAGGTAACCGACTCCGCCCACGTCGATGATCGCCGTGTCGGCGCTGGTTTCGGCGAGCGTTCCAGTGAGGCGAGCAATCATCAGCCTTAGGCTTAGGCGATGCGGCGGGCGCTAGCCAAGTGATGTGCGTGGGTGATTGCCACTGCGAGCGCATCGGCAG
>JAEVYW010000300.1 GCA_023392555.1 Pseudomonadota bacterium
GCGCGATCGGCCCGGCCATCATCACGTCGACCCCCAATGGCGGCGTGAACTGGGGCGCCCGGCTTAACGCGCCTAGGCTCAATGGCCGGGTCGGCGATGCGCCGCTCAGCCTTGCCGCCGACAGCGGCCGGATCGTCGGCAAGACCTTCACCTTCGCCAACCTGAAGACCCGCCTCGGCAACCCTGCATCCCCGGTCGTCTTCGACGCAGCGCGGCTGCAGGGGATCATGTCCGGCAATACGGTCAGCGGCACCTTCGCGAACGGAAAGTCGACGATCGGCACCGTTCCGGTGCTGCTGAGCGATGCCGACGGTCGCTGGCGCTTCGCCAACGGCAAGCTCAGCGTGAACGGCGGAGTGACGGTGACGGACCGCGATCCGAACCCGCGTTTCTATCCGCTGAAGAGCAACGATTTCACCTTCACCCTCGCAGGCGATGACATTCGTGCCGGCGGAACGCTCATCCATCCGGCGAGCGGCACGCGCGTAACCGACGTCAGCATCCGCCACAGCCTTGCCAGCGGCAACGGCCAAGCGATCCTCGACGTGCCCGGCCTCACCTTCGGCCCGAACCTGCAGCCAGAGGAAATCACTCGCCTCACCCAAGGCGTAATCGCGCTCGTCAACGGCACGATTAGCGGTCGCGGTGAGATCAACTGGACCAAGTCCGGGACCGTCACATCGACCGGCGACTTCTCGACGGCCGGCATGGACCTCGCGGCGCCGTTCGGCCCCGTCCAGGGCCTCGCCGGCAACATCCACTTCACCGATTTGCTCGGTCTCGAGACTGCCCCTGGCCAGACGGTCACCGTCCGCTCGATCAACCCTGGTATCCTCGTCGAAAATGGCGTGATCCGTTACCAGCTGCTGCCCGGCCAGTTGGTGAAGATCGAGCGCGGCGAGTGGCCGTTCATGGGCGGCACGCTCATCCTCCACGAGACCGTCCTCAACCTCGGCAAGCCGTCGGCCAAGCGCCTGACGTTCGAGGTTGTCGGCTTCAACGCGAAGATGTTCATCGACTCCCTCGGCTTCCAGGGGATTGAGATCACCGGAATCTTCGACGGCGTCCTGCCGATGATCTTCGACGACAATGGCGGCCGCATCGTTGGGGGCCGGCTGGAATCGCGGCTTCCGGGCGGCGAATTCCGCTACACGGGCACCAAGCCAAACGCGGGCATGGCCGCGGGCCTCGCCTTCGATCTGCTCAGCAACATCCGTTATCGCAACATGGTCATCAGCCTGAATGGCGACCTGGCGGGCGAGTTCGCGTCGAACTTCGAGATCAACGAAGTCTCGCTGAGCAACAAGGGCGGCTTCGTCGCCAACCTCGCCCGGCGTGCGCTCGCGAAGGTCCCGCTGAAGGTCAATCTCAACATCAAAGGACCGTTCCGCGCGCTGATCCAGACGGCGAAGGCGTTCAAGGATCCGACGGTCATCATCCAGCCGGTCCTGCCCTTCCCGCTCGATACGCCGGGCCTGGTCACCGAGACGAAGACGTTCCGCAAGGAAGAGACACAGCAAACCACGACCCCGACCGACAAGGTCGAGGTCACTCCAAACCGCACAGCGAAGTGAGTAGGATCATGACCAAGACGACAGCGTGGAGATTGCGGCTTCTGGCCGGAGGGGTGCTGGCAGTGCCGCTGTCCGGCTGCATCACCGTCAAGCCGCCCGACCGGCCGATCGAGATCAACCTCAACGTCGACATCCGGCAGGAGGTCGTCGTCAGGCTTCAGCAGGACGCGCAGCAGCTGATCCAGCAGAACCCGGGCGCGTTCCCGCAAACGACCCCGCAGGGCAACCGCTAGTCATGAAGCGGGTTCTGCTAGGCTTCGCGGGTCTGCTGTCGCTCGCGGTTCCGGCGTCGGCACAGTCCGGCGACCTGCTTGCGGCGCTGCGGTCCGGGCAGGTGGGCGAGAGGTTCGACGGCTATCTCGGCATCGCGTCGCCAACTTCCGCTTCCGTGCAGCGGCAGGTGAGCGCAATCAACATCCAACGCCGCTCGCTCTACACCTCGCTCGCCTCGCGGCGGCGGGTGCTTCCGTCCGACGTCGGCATCGCGACCGGCTGCGAGTTGCTCGGCAGGATCGGTGTCGGCCAGGCCTACATGCTTCAGGACGCCGTATGGCGCCGCCGCGCCGCTGGTCAGTCGGCCCCGCGCCCCGCCTACTGCCAATAGCTATCTGACGCCCGGCCGCGCCTCGAACGAAGAGCGATACTCGGGCTTGATCCGCTCGATCAACGTCGCGGTGATTGGCAGGGAGATTTCATACACCCCCTCGGCATAGGGCCCCGCGACATATTGGTCGGCGGTGACGAGGACGTGATCGAAACGAGCGTTCCCGTCCTCGTCCCGCAGAAGAATAGTGAGCTCGCGATATGCGGGACAATTGCCGAACAACTCGTCGCGGCCTGTAGGCCCGCCCCGCATCTCTTCGCGCTCACGGTCGAGGAGCATGCAGAACGGCTGACGGATGGCGGCGGTCCAGTACATGCCTCGCTTTAGCAGGTCGGCAAGTTTGATTTCGCGCTGGAGCTGGCGGTCCCACAGCACAGCTCCGGAACCGGTCGAGCCGTGCGCACCTCCAGTGAAGCTGTAGACGCTCGAGCTGAGACTAAGCAGCCGTGCGCTC
>JAEVYW010000320.1 GCA_023392555.1 Pseudomonadota bacterium
CGCAGGTGAGTTTCCGTCGCCTGTGCCAACGACCAGAACTCGCCGCACGCCCTTGTCGCCGGGCACGAACAGTTCGGCCGCGCTGCCGGAATCGCCTTTGAACCGCTGACGATTGAGCGTTGCATCGATCGCCGAGCGCTCGCCGCCGATCTTATCGAGAGCCGCCCGGTTCTTGCCTGCCACTGCCACAACGAGCGCATAATCACCGTCGGGACGGCTGTCGGCGAAGCGAATTTGCATGAGGTGTTACCTTGGAAGCTGGCCTTGTCGTTGGAGCGACCTTTAGGGCGCTCGCCGCAATGGTAAAGTCCCGGGACGGGCCGAAGCCGGATTGTGGACGCGCCCGCAAGCTGCCACTAGGCTCCCCCTCAAGGCTTGGGTCGAACGAAAAGCGGTGGGACGGGGATTGCGTAAGACGCTCTATTTATGTGCGGCGCTGCCCCTGGCGATCGTCCCGAGCGGCGCCTTTGCCCAGGATGCGCAGCCGGCAGCAGCCCCGGCGGCGCCCGAGACTCCGGCTCCGGCCGAACAACTGGTCGAATTCAGCGCGGACCAGGTCACCTACGACAGCCAGAATGATGTGATCGCCGCATCCGGCCAGGTCCGAATGTCTCGCGACGGCAATTACCTCGCTGCCGATCGCGTCACCTACTACCGGGACACGGGCAAGGTGCAGGCGACCGGAAACGTCGTCGTGGTGAACCCGCAGGGCGACCAGCTCGTCGGCGAAAGCGTCGACCTGACCGACACCCTTCGCGAAGGGACGATCGACAATCTGCTGGTGGTGCTGGAAAGCGGCGGCCGTCTCGCGGCGACCAAGGGGACGCGTGTCGGCGACCTGACGGTCCTGGACAACGCGATCTATTCCCCGTGCCCGGTCACCACCGACAGCGGCTGCCCGAAGAACCCGAGCTGGGCGATCACCGCTGCCCGTGTCGTGTATGATCCGACCAAGGACCGCGTCCGCTTCCAGGGCGGACGCATGCGCATCTTCGGCGTCACGCTTCCGCTTCTGCCGATTTTCAGCATCGCAACAGGGGGTGATGCGGGCGGCATCACCGGAGTCCTCGTTCCGAACTTCAGCGTATCCAACCGGCGCGGGTTCGAGATTGCCGTCCCTTATTACAAGAGGCTCGGACCCAACCGCGATCTCACGATCACGCCGCATGTCTATACCGGGGTCCTTCCGGCGATCGAGGCCCGCTACCGCGAGTTGAACCGCATCGGCGCATATCAGCTCGGCGGCTTCCTGACCTACGGCCGGATCGAGAAGCTGACCGACACCGGCGAGGAGAGCACCGAGCGCAAGGGCATCCGCGGCTATTTCGAGGGCAACGGCAAGTTCCAGCTCGATCCTCTATGGAGCATCACCGCGTCCGGCCGTGTCGCGACGGACAAGACGGTCACTCGCCGCTACGACATTACGCACGACGACCGTCTTCGCAGTTTCGTGAACGCCGAACGCATCGACCCGAACAGTTACATCAGCATTGCCGGCTGGGCGTTCCAGGGGCTGCGCGTTGACGATGAGCAAAAGCAGCTGCCGATCGCCCTGCCCGCCGTCGATGCTCGGTTCCGGCTCGATCCGCCGATCCTCGGAGGAAAGGTTGAGCTGCAGGCAAACAGCCTGGCGATCCTGCGCATCCAGGGTCAGGACACGCAGCGCGCCTTCGCCAGCGCCCGTTGGGACCTTCGCCGCCTGACGCCGTGGGGGCAGGAATTGGTCCTGACTGCTTACGGCCGTGGCGACATCTATCACACCGACACCAGCGACAGCCGGGAAGCCGCGCTCTACCGCGGCACCGATGGCTGGCACCGCCGTGCGATCGGGTCGCTCGCGGCAGACGTGAAATGGCCGTTCGTCGGTCCGGCTTTCGGCGGCATCCAGCGGTTCACGCCGAGAGTGCAACTGGTCCTGACCCCGCGCACCGAGAACCTCGACATCCCCAACGAAGACGCCCGGGCGGTCGATCTCGAGGACAGCAACCTGTTCGCTCTGAACCGTTTCCCAGGCTACGACCGCTGGGAAGACGGATCGCGCATCACCTACGGCGTCGACTGGATGCTCGATCGCCCGAACGTTTCCATCATGAGCACGATCGGGCAGAGCTATCGCATCTCCCGCCGCGAAGACATTTTCCCTGAGGGCACCGGCCTGTCGGGCCGCCTGTCCGACATCGTTGGCCGGACTCGCTTCCGCTACGGCCGCTTCATCGACCTCACGCACCGCTATCGCATCGACCGGAAGAACTTCGCGTTCCGCCGCAACGAGATCGACCTCACCATCGGCAGTGAGCAGACCTACGCGCAGATCGGCTACCTGCTCCTCAACCGCGACATCGACGCATCCGTCGAGGATCTTCGCGACAAGGAGGAGCTTCGCGCCGCAGGCCGGATCAAGTTCGCCAAGCATTGGGCAGTGTTCGGTTCAACCGTGATCGACCTGACGGGACGCGAGGAGGACCCCTTCTCCTCCAATGACGGCTTTGAATCCGTCCGGCACCGCCTAGGCCTCGATTACGAGGATGATTGCATTGCTCTTGGCGTCTCGTGGCGCCGCGACTATGAACGGTTCGGCGGGTTCAAAGAGGGCAGTACCTTCTCATTCCACATCTCGCTCAAGGGGCTCGGCCGCTAAGCTTGCGTTCAGCGGAGAGCTTTAAACGCTGAGCCGCACATTTCATTGACAAATAAGGGATTCCGATACGTGGCAGCAGGTTCTGAAGGTTTCCGGGCACGCTCACGGTACGCGCTTGCCGCGCTTGCGATGGCAGCAGCGACGGCCGCTGTCGCCCAAACTGCTGCGCCGACCGCACAGCCCTCGACGGGCAGCGCAAGCGCCCTCAACCTCCCCGAGAATCCTCAGGTCTATGGCAAGGCCATGCCGTCGGTCGTGAAGGCGACCGCGATCGTGAACGGCGCTGTCATCACTCAGACCGACGTCGATCAGCGCATGGCCTTGCTTGCAATGGCCAACAATACGCAGCTGACCGCCGACCAATTCCAACAGCTGCGTCAGCAGGTCGTGCGCAACCTGATCGACGAGACACTTCAGATCCAGGCTGCGAAGGCGGCCGAGATCAAGATCACCGATAAGGACATCGACCGGACGCTCGCTCGCGTCGCGCAGAACGCCAAGTTGACGCCGGAGCAACTCGCTGAGACGCTGAAGCAGAACGGCTCGTCCATGCGCACCATGCGCCGCCAGATCGAAGGCGAAATCGCGTGGCGCCGCCTTCAGCAGGCCAAAATCGAAGACACGGTCAGCGTGGGCGATGAAGAAGTGAAGGCAGTCCTCGACCGCCTGAACGCCGCCAAGGGCAGCCAGGAGTTCAAGGTCGGCGAGATCTTCCTCTCCGGCACTCGCGAAAATATGCCGCAAACGGTGGCCAACGCGAACAAGATCCTCGAGGCGCTGCGCCAGGGCGGATCCTTCGTCGCTTACGCTCGCCAGTTCTCTGAAGCCTCGACCGCGGCCGTGGGCGGCGACCTCGGCTGGGTGCGTCCGGAACAGCTTCCCGAGCAACTCGCCGCGGTGGTCCGCACCATGAGCCCGGGCCAGGTCAGCAATCCGATCCCGCTCCCGGGCGGCGTTTCGATCATTGCCGTCCAGGACGCCCGCCGCGTTCTTACAGCCGACCCCCGCAATGCGGTTCTCAGCCTCAAGCAGGTGTCGATCGGTTTCCCCAAGGGCACGACGCGTCAGCAGGCCGAAGCCCGCCTCGCTTCCTTCGCTCGTGCCGCGCAGAACGTCGGCGGCTGCGGCGGCGCAGACCGCATCGCGAACGAGTTCAACGGCGAGCTTGTGCAAAGCGATGGCGTGAACCTTCGCGAGCTTCCGCTGGCGCTGCAGGAAATCATGCTGCCAATGCAGGTCGGACAGGCAACCCGCCCGTTCGGATCGATCGAGGAAGGCGTTCGCATCCTTGTGATCTGCGGCCGCGACGAGGCAGATCCGAGCGCTCCGACCTTTGACCAGGTCTTCAGCCAGCTGAGCGAGGAACGCGTGAACTCGCGCGCTCGCCGTTACCTGCGTGACCTTCGCCGCGATGCGGTGATCGAATTCCGCTAGGATCAAGGATCGGAGCAACGCGCCGGCGATGAGCTCGGTGATCAGACCGCTTGCCGTGTCGCTTGGCGACCCGGCCGGGATTGGCCCGGAAGTCGTCGCCAAATGCTGGGACGGCCGGGCCGAGTTCGGCCTGCCGCCGTTTGCGGCTGTGGGCGACCCGCGGTCGGTCGGCAACGTGTGGGACGGCCCAATCGAGCTGATCGACGACCCGCGCCAGGCCGACTCGGTCTTTGATTACGCGCTTCCTCTCTTCCAAATCCGGACGGCCGAGCCTGACGTGCCCGGACACCCGACTGTCTCCGGGGCGCATTGCTCGCTCGATTCACTCGAGATCGCCGTTGGGCTGGCACGGTCCGGCTCGGCAGCAGGTGTCGTCACCGGTCCGGTGTCGAAGGAACAGCTTTACTCGATCGGGTTCTCGCATCCCGGGCAGACCGAGTTCGTGGCGGAGCGCTGCGGCGTCTCGCCCGGGAATGTAGCGATGATGTTGGCCGGCCCTACGTTGCGGACCGTACCAGTCACCACCCATTTGCCGTTGGCGGATGTACCGTCGAGCATTTCAGTGCAGCTCATCGAAGCTCGTGCCCGGACGGTCCTGCGCGGGCTTCAGCGCAATTTCGGGATCGTCGAGCCGCGTCTCGCAATCAGCGGCCTCAACCCCCACGCCGGAGAAGGCGGAATGCTCGGCCGCGAGGAAGTGGAGATCATCACCCCCGCGATCGACAATTTGCGCGCCGAAGGATGGCGCGTCACCGGCCCCCATCCGGCCGACACCATGTTTCATGCCGCGGCTCGCGCCCGCTACGACGCCGCGCTCTGCATGTATCATGACCAGGCGCTCGTGCCCTTGAAGGCCCTGCACTTCGAGGATGGCGTCAACGTCACGCTCGGACTGCCGATCATTCGCACAGCGCCCGACCATGGCACCGCGTTCGACATCGCCGGTCGCGATATGGCGGACCCAAGACCGCTGGCCGCCGCAATCCGCATGGCCGCCTTCTGCG
>JAEVYW010000330.1 GCA_023392555.1 Pseudomonadota bacterium
GCCCTTGCCCTTGGCTTCGAGGCGTTGCATCGCGAGCTGATAGACGCGCTCGGACGAGACATGCCGCCAATCGTCGGCCGGGAAGTCGGCGCTCCAGACCTGGATGCCGCGCGAGATCAGGAGGTTCTCGACGCCTTCGGCGCGCATCAGGCCCGGGATGCGGAAGAACGGCGCGAGCTGGGAAGGATCGGTCATCGCGGCCGCCGTCCACTCGATGCCGCCGTTGATCTGGGCTTCGGCTTTCTCGAGCGGCATCCGGTCGAACGTCAGCGGATGGTTCATGCTGTGGGTGCCGACGGTGTGCCCCGCCGCCACCAGCTTGCGCACGCCTTCCGGGTTCGCCTTGGCCTGTTCGCCGACGATGAAGAAGGTCGCCTTGATGCACTCGTCGTCGAGCATCTTGAGGACCTGGTTCGTATATTTCGGGATCGGGCCGTCGTCGAAGGTCAGGACGACCTCATGGTCTTTCAGAGGCAGCGTCTCGCGGTACTGCATCGTGCCGATCAGGGGATGTTCACGCGGATCGACGACGAGGGTACGGGAGGTGCCGAGCGCATCGGGACGACCGGGACAATCGGCCGCGTGCGCAGCCGCAAGGCCAGCGGTCGAAATGGTCAAACTTCCAAGGAAAAGGCCGATCCAGGATCGCGTCCGGCGAGAAACAGCACTTCCGATCATAACTACCTGTCTGTCCCTCGTACGCAATCCGCGTCGGATCCCGCGACATGCCCGAACGTTGGTCGAAAACCGACCGAAATGGTTCAGGTGTGGCTTCCGTGAATGATTGTACGCACTAACATAAAGGGACCCTTAATTGGCCGGGCCTCACTCCATTTTGCGCCTGCGTGACATTCCGGCATCAATCGGCGGCGGAGGCGTTTTTCTGCGGCGCGCCCGCGGGAACGATATGGACGACGCGGTAGTGGTTCTCGCGCAAATAGCGCAGGAAAGCCGGCATGATGGCGGCCGTCCGCGCCTTGGGGTCGTGGAAGAGGATGATGCCCTTGCCGGCGGCGGCGAGCCGCTCCGTCACCAGCTTCAGCTCCTCCGCCGGGGTGATCTCGTTCCAGTCGCTGGCCCAGAGATCAGCCCCGAACACCACGATGCCCCGCGACTGCAGCAGGTCGAGCTGCTGTTGCGTTCCCTCGAAATAGGGGAAGCGGAAGAACGGCGTCGAGGGCGTCGTCGTGGAGACCCCGTGCAGCGCCATCTCGTCGGCCGCGATCCCGCGGTCGATCTCGGTCTTCGCCTTGTCGAACGGAATTCGCGCCATGAACGGATGCGACCAGGTGTGATGGCCGATCGTGTGGCCCTCGCGGGCGATCCGCTTGACCATGTCCGGATACGAGGTGGCATGATGGCCGATCAGGAAGAAGGTGGCGCGCACGCATTCCTGTGCTAGCGCCGCCAGCACCTTCGCAGTGGTCGGCGGATTGGGTCCGTCGTCGAAGGTCAGCACGACCTCGCGATCGGCCAGCGGCAGCGTCTGCGGAAAGCTCTTCAGGCCGACGCGCGGCGTGGTCTTGGCGTCGACGCTCAGCACGCGCGCGGTGCCGAGCGCGTCCTTGCGCGGACACTCGGCGGCGGACGCTGATACGAGGCCGGCCAGCATTGCGATCACCGTGCTCGCAGGCAACAGAAGTCGGTTTCGAACACGCATCTTTGTCATTGCGCTGGGGATTGCCTTGTGGGTATTGCCAGAAGCAATAGCAGAGAGCCAGCAGAACCATCCAGTCAAACGGCGAGGCGCGCCATGGACGAACAAATGGACGTTGCCCCGACGGTTGAGGAATCCGTTCTCGACCATGTTCCGATGCGCAATGAAGAGGGCGAAATCCGCCCCGAATTCGTCGCCGAAATCACACATGCGATCGAATCCGCCGACAGTGCGTCATTGCGGACCATCGTCGCCGAGCTGCACGAGGCCGATCTCGGTGACCTGATCGGCGCGCTCGCGCCCGACGACCGCGTCCGCCTGGTCGAGCTCACGGGCCGCGACTTCGACTTCTCCGCGCTGAACGAGGTCGACGAGACCGTGCGCGAGGAGATCCTCGAGGAACTCCCGCCGGAGACGGTGGCCGAAGGTGTCCGCGAGCTCGAATCCGACGACGCCGTCGAGCTGCTGGAGACGCTCGACCAGGCCGACCAGGAGGAGATCCTCGAGAAGCTGCCGCTGCGGGAACGCGTCGCGCTGGAACGCAGTCTGCTCTATCCGGAAAATTCCGCCGGCCGGCGGATGCAGACCGAGTTCATCGCGGTGCCGCAGGATTTCACCGTGGGCCAGGCGATCGACTACATGCGCGAGACGGCCGATCTGCCCGACCGCTTCTACGAGATCTACGTCGTCGGCAAGGACCAGCACTGGCTGGGCGCGGTCTCGCTCGACGTGCTGCTGCGCGCGCGCCGTCCGGTGCCGCTGACCGAGCTCACCGACGAGGATCGCCGCCGCGTCTCCGTCCTGGAGGACCAGGAGGAGGTAGCCCGCATGTTCGGCAAGTACAACCTCGTTGCGGCCCCCGTGGTCGACACGCAGGATCGCCTCGTCGGCGTCATCACCGTCGACGACGTCGTCGACGTCATCGAGGAAGAAGCCGACGAGGACCTCAAGGCGCTCGGCGGCGTCACCAGCGACGAAGAGCTGTCGGACTCCGTGCTGACGATCGCGCGCGGCCGGTTCAACTGGCTGCTGGTCAATCTCGCCACCGCCTTCCTCGCGTCCTCGGTGCTCGGCCTGTTCGAGGGCCAGCTCGAAAAGATGGTGGCGCTCGCCGTGCTGGCGCCGATCGTTGCGAGCCAGGGCGGCAACGCCGCGACCCAGACCATGACGGTCGCGGTGCGCGCGCTCGCCACCCGCGAGCTCGGCTCCTTCAATGCATGGCGCGTGGTGATGCGCGAAGGCCTGGTCGGTCTCGTCAACGGTCTCGCCTTTGCGGTGATCACGGGCATCGCGGCGGTGGCCTGGTTCAAGATCCCGGGCCTCGGCATCGTGATCGGGCTCGCCATCATCGTGAACCTCATCGCCGGCGCGCTCGGCGGCATCCTGATTCCGATCGGGCTGGAACGGGTGCGGGCGGACCCGGCCGTGGCCTCCGGCACCTTCGTCACGACCGTAACGGATGTGGTCGGCTTCTTCTCCTTCCTCGGCATCGCCACGCTGTGGTTCGGGTTGAAGTAACAGCGGTCGGCCTATCGTTAATCCGAACTTAAGCCGGGGAAGGCATGATCGTCCCGCTTGGGGATGGATATGCGATTACGGCTGAAGGCGGACGGACGGATCGTCGAATTGCGGGACGGGCAGGAATGTCCGCTGCAGCCCGCTGCTGTGGACGGCGAGGCAGGCCCGCTTGCGGTGCGCGACCTCCGCCGCCGCGCCGCTCTCACCCAGACGGAGTTCGCGGCCAAGCTGGGCGTTCCGGTCGAGACCATCCGCAACTGGGAGCAGGGCAAGCGCGCGCCGCGTGGACCCGCTCGCGCGCTGCTCGCCGTCATCGCGCATGCGCCCGACACCGTGTTCCAGGCGCTCGCCAAGGTCTGATTAAGCCTCTCTTCGAAGTTCACCCGGGATCGCTCACGCCTCGGTTGCAGTCCGGCGTGCGCGGTCCATAATGCTTGGGCGCGAACGATCAGGGGATTCCTCATGCTGTTCGTCGAGGCAAACGGTGCAAGGATTCCGGCGCTCGGGCTCGGGACCTGGGAACTGAGCGGCCGCGTCTGTGCCCGCGTGGTCGAGCAGGCGCTGCGGCTCGGCTACCGTCATGTCGACACCGCGCAGGTCTATGACAATGAGCGTGAAGTCGGTGAGGGCGTTCGCGCCTCCGGCGTTCGCCGCGACGACGTCTTCGTCACCACCAAGGTCTGGACCAACCATTTCGCCCCGCACGATCTCGAGCGCTCGGTCAAGGAGAGCCTGGTCAAGCTGCGGCTGTCCTCCGTCGACCTGCTGCTGCTGCACTGGCCCAATTCGCATGTGCCGCTCAACGAGACGCTCGGCGCGCTGGCGCACGCCAAGCGGATGGGCCTGACGCGGCACATCGGCGTCTCCAATTTCACCGTCGCGCTGATCGAGGAGGCGGTCGCCGCCTGTCCGGAGCCTCTGGTGTGCGACCAGGTCGAGTACCATCCCTATCTCGACCAGGCCAAGGTGAGGGCGGCCTGCGACAGCAAGGGGCTGGCGCTGGTGGCCTACAGTCCGATCGCGAAGGGCCGGATCAAGTCCGACGCGACGCTTGCGCAGATCGGCCGTGCCCACGGCAAGTCGCCGGCGCAGATCTGCCTGCGCTGGCTGGTGCAGCAAAACGTCGTTGCGATCCCGCGCACCTCCCGCATCGAGCGGCTGTCGGAGAACATCGAGATCTTCGATTTCGAATTGTCTGATGGCGAGATGAGCCAGATTGCCGCGCTTGCTCATGCCAAGGGCCGGCTGACGGATTTCGGCTTCGCGCCGAAATGGGATTGAGGGCCGGTTCCGGTGTGCTAGGACCACGGTGGCAACCGAAGTCAGGCCATGGAACCCCGGCGCATCATACGAGCGGACATCGCGGCGTCAGCGATCGCGCATCTGTCGCTGCTTGCGCTGGTCGTGATCATCAGCGAGGTGCGTCCGTTTCAACCTCCGCCGAGTGACACGGTCGCGGTCGAGGTCGTCACCCAGGAGGAGTTGAAGAAGGTGGAGGAGAGGGCCCCGGAGCCTGCGCCTTCGCCGACGCCCGAATTTCGGCTGCCCGATTTCACCGTCAAGGAGAAGGAAGAACCCTCGAAGCTGCCGGCGACGAAGGCTGCGCCGGAGAAGCAGGCCGAACAGCCGCAGCCCGCGCCAAAGCCGTCACCGCAGCCTTCGCCATCGCCGCAACAGCGCGACGCCAAGGCACAGCCCCAGCAGGCGCCCCAACAGCAGCCGCAGCAACCACAGCAGCACCAACCACAGCCGCAGCCAACGCCGCAGCACCCGCAG
>JAEVYW010000064.1 GCA_023392555.1 Pseudomonadota bacterium
CTCTTCGCCCGTGCACTTCATGTAGAAGCTGGTCTTACCCTGCCGCTGCGCGCGGTACATGCGGTCGTCGAAGATGCGCACCGTGACCATGTCGCGCAGCATCTTTCGGAGCGTCTCGGGATCCAGCTTCGGGTCCCACGCGCCGGTCGCCTGATTGTCGTCGCCGAGGACGCGGATCAGGTCGGTCGCAAGCGGATGCGTTTCGGCCGCAGAAGCAGCAATGTCCGGGCGCGGCGCAGCACCGGCGGGAGGCACGTTCAACCCGGAGAAATCGGGCGTATCGCCAGGGCGGAACTTGGGCTCGGGCACATGCAGCTCGAGCGCTGGCGCATTGCGGCGCAGCGATGGGTCTCTGTCGCTCATAATCGGCTGTCGCTTAGTCGCTAGTCCGTCATGCGGCAACTACGCGCGCCGCGTTGACCGGTTGCGGTGAGCGGGGGTAGGGCCGCGGCCATGGCCGACGAAACACCAGCATCCGACCTTCCCGACCGTCTCTCGCTCGATCCGCGCAGCGAATATTTCGACGAAGCGGTGCTCAGCCGCGGCGTCGGCATCCGCTTCAACGGTCAGGAAAAGACAAACGTCGAGGAATATTGCGTGTCCGAAGGCTGGATACGCGTTCCCGCCGGCAAGAGCCGTGACCGCTACGGCAATCCGATGACGCTAAAGCTCAAGGGCAAGGTCGAGCCCTTCGTCGAGCCGTCCTACGGTACGGGTCAGGAACCCGAGACCGGAGCTGCTTCCGAAGGATAAGACGGGCTGCGGCGTTCCTGCCGCTTGTCCCACACCTTCTTCGCTGCCCAGCCGGCGCCCAGCGCCAGCGCGAGCGGCCCAAAGCCGCGACGTGCGACTGCGGTCACTCCGGCGCCGATCAGCGCGCCGCGCAGGCCGCGATTCCGTCCGGCAATTTTCTCTCCGATGAAGGCTCCAGCGAGCTTCCCAAGCATATCAAACTCCTCACAAGCGGGTCGTTGGCGCACTAACGCGGGAAGCCGCTCGCGGGGTTCCCAACCGGTTGGGAAGTTTCGCCAAGCGTCAGTGGGAAATCCCGCCAACCTCACCTGAAAATTTGGTCGGCCCTGAAGTTTTCGGCGGTTTTCCGGGATTGGCACGGCTTTTGAATTGTACCTTGGCATCGGCCCAACTCGCAAACGGGCCGGTGAAAAGGGAGATTACAAATGTCTGGTCAGTCCAAACTCAATCGCACGCTCGTCGCCGCCGCTGCGGCGTTGCTGATGAGCACGGTCACGGTCGGAGCCGCTGTCGGCCCGGCGCAGGCAGTCGCAGCTCCGGCTCAGGGAACCCTCAATGCCTGAACTGGAAATCCTTGAAGCTCACGTTCCGGTCCGCACTCCGCGAGTGGCGGTGAAGCAGGAAGAGACGGGAATCACCACCCGGCTTGCCCCGATCGCCACCTGGTTCAGCGGTCCCGTGTTCAGCCGCGCTCGCGACATCTTCGCGGCGAACATGACGGAGCTTCTGGACCGGGCCGAAGACCCGGCGCGGATGATCCGCATGATCATCCTCGAGATGGAAGAGACCCTGGTCGAAGTCCGCGCCGCGGCCGCTCGCCAGATCGCCGATATCAAGGAAATGCGTTCCACGATGCGGCGGCTGGAGGACATGCAGTCGAGCTGGACCGATAAGGCCGAGCTGGCGCTGTCGAAGGGCCGCGAGGACCTGGCCAAGGCCGCTCTGGTCGAACGGCAGAAGGCTGCGGACATCGCCGGAGGCATTGCCGACGACGTTGCCGAGCTTGAGCAGGTGCTGCGCGCTTACGAAGCGGACATTACGCGGCTGCAGACCAAGCTGTCCGAAGCACGGTCTCGCCAGAACGCGATCTCGGCGCGGATGGAAAGCGCGATCACTCGCGCCAAGGCCCGCGAAGTGATGCACGGCAGCCGTACCCAGGAAGCTCTTGCCAGCTTCGACGTCCTGGAGCGTCACGCCGACTTCGCCGAAGGCCGAGCCGACGCGCTGGGAATGGGGGCGAACAGCCTCGAAGACAGGATAGCCGAGCTGAAGGCGGCCGAGAAGGTCGATGCCGAGCTCGAAGCCATGAAGGCCGCACTCGCGGCGCGGAATCAGTGAAGGAAGGGGATAGGGTCATGGCCCGCACGTACGGATACTCGCTTAATCGCCACGACAAGAAGGTTGCGGGCGTTTGCTCGACCCTTGGCGAAGTCTTCAACATCGACCCGACCTTCATCCGCGTCGGCTTCGTTGCCGCAGCGATCCTGGTCAGCTGGAAGCTCGCCTTGGTCGCTTACGTCGCCGCCGGCATCTACATGTCGATCCAGCGCAAGCGCGCGAACGAAGGCATCGGCCGCCGGTCGCTCAGCGACTTCGACCGGATGGACCATAGCGGCCGCTCTCGCCTGTCGGTCCATTCGGCTCGCAACGACCTCGACGAGACCGACCGCCGCCTGATGGCGATCGACCACCACATCAATTCCCACAACGACGAGCTGGCGCGCGAGATCGAAGCGCTCCGGGAGGACAAGTGATGGACCCTCTAACGATTAGCCTTCTGGCCGGCGGATTGTTCGCAGGCCTCACCGCGGCGAGCGTTGCGGCGCTCAAGGGA
>JAEVYW010000100.1 GCA_023392555.1 Pseudomonadota bacterium
CTCATCGCCAAGCGCCTCGGCATTCTTCGCCTGACGCCGTTGCCGACGAAGGCGCTGGTCCGCTCGTCGCTTTGGCCTTCAGCAGGCCTCGCCTTGCTAACGCTTGGGCTTTGGCAGTCGAGCCATGGCAGCGGGTGGGGCACTCTGCTTGCAGCGGTGACCGCAGCCTTGTTCGGACAGGCCTATCGGCTTGAGCTCGCCGCGACCCCGGAAGCTCGGCAGCTGTGGACCTTCTCTCGTCGGAACGCGATCCTCGCTGCCATTCCCTTCGCAGCGTTCGGCGGCTGGACGGCGCTGCTCGTGGCGCTGCTCGCCTACGCCGCACTGTCCTTCTTCTTCGTCCAATATATGGGACATCGCGTCTCGGCAGAATTGACGACGCATTAACTTCAATCGGATAAATGCGGTTGGATGGTCCCAGAGGAGTGGCCGATTGCAACCTCGTCGGAAGACGAAGGTGCCCAGCCTGCGCGTCCCGCGGGACGTCATCGCTTGTCCACGGTCCGCAAGGATTTCTTCCTAAGCCCTGAAGACCGCCTGACCGAGCAGGAACGGGCGCTGATGACCGCCATGCTCGCCGATTTGCTCGGCGGGATCGCGGATGAAATTCGCGCAGCAATGCCTTCGGGCTGGGCCGCGGCCAATGACGAGGACAGCCAATTTCTCTTCCGCGAGCTTAGCGCCGCGGGGCTGCTCGACCGTCCCGCCCTCATCGCCTTGCTTCTTCGCCGTGCCGACGAGGAGAGGATTGCCAATGCCGTTCGCTCCCGCTCGGGGCCGGGCGGCGCATTTTTGCAGGCGCTGATCGCCGACGAGGACGAGTTCGTATCGGCGTCGGCGATGGCTCTGATTCTGGCGCGCGGGCGGCGTCGAGACCGCCTCAGCCAGCCTCGCGTCGAGTTCGAAGATCTGCCCACCGGGGTCGCGCGCGTGCTTGCGCAGTCGGTCGCAGCCGTGCTCCGGCGTCATTCGCGCGGAACTGCCGAGGACGGTGCAGACACTCGCTTTTCGGCTGCTGCTTCGGCGCTTTTGCAGCGTCGCGATGAGACCAAGGCAATTTCACGCGTAACGATGGCGCTTGTCCGCTCGCTTCTCGGCGCCGGAAAGCTCGAGGAGCGCTTGCTCGAGGCCGCTGCGGAAGAAGGCGACCTCGCCTTCGTCGCCGGTGCTCTCGCGGAGCGCGCGGGGATCGATCCGAGCCAGGCCTGGGATCATCTGGTCGACGGCAGTTGCGGGCGGCTGGTGCTGCTTCTGCGTATGGCCGAGGCATCCCGGCAATTTGCCGCAAGCCTGCTCGCCTTGTTCGGCGACCTCGTCGGCATTGCGGATCTCGGCGAAGAGATTGCCCGGTTCGACGGCATGAGTGACGCCGAGGTCCGTGCCGGCCGCTCCGCTCTTCAATTGGACCCGGCCTATCGTTCGGCCCTGTCTGCACTTGGTGGTGACGATGGCCAGCGCACCTTCTGACCGCCCGCCCGTGAGGGGCAAAGTCGACCGCGACGGGCGGCTGGTTGCGGCCGATCCCGAGCTGGCCACGCTGCAGGCAGAGGCAGGGTCGGAACTTGGCGCCGAGCTCGCCTTGCCGCAGATCGCCTCGATTGCGCGCCTTGCGAAGAAGCTCGGCGTTCCAATCTCGCGTCCGGCGGTCGCAGGTGGTGCGACGCATGACGTCGAAGTCTGGGTTCGGGCGACGCCGGAGGGTGACGACGTCATCCTCTCGCTCGAGCGCTGGACGGTTCGGCCGCCGCGGCAGTCGCGCCTTGGCAACCTGGTCGCCCACGAACAGGAAGCGGAAGCTGGCGGTGTCGCCGAGGAGTGGGCGGCGGACGAGGATTTCGCCATCGTCTCCATCTCACCCGGTCTTGCCGAGAAGCTCGGCGTGACAGCCGAAGAAGCCGTCGGACAGCCGCTGACCCGCCTGTTCAAGCTTGAAGAGGATGACGACGGCGAACTGCCACTGCTGGCGGCCGCGACCTCACGCAGCGAATTCGACGGTCAGCGCGCGCGCCCGCGGCGGGGCGCCGGCGACGCCATGACCCTTCGCGGCGTACCCGTGGCCGGGCCCGACGGTCGCTTTGCCGGCTTCAAAGGCGAGGCCATGACCGAAGGCGCCGCTCCCGCACCCAATCCTGCCGCGGGATCGCCGTTCGACCAGGTGATCGACGAGGCGCTTCGTTCGCCGCTCGACCGGATCATCGATAGTGCGGACCGCATCGTGCAGCAGGCGGAAGGTCCGCTTCGCAGCGATTACGCCGACTATGCCAGCGACATCGCGGCCGCCGCCCGTCACCTGCTGTCGGTCATCCGTTCGATGAACGGCGAAGCGATCCAGGATCAGGATCGGGTGAACCTCGTCGCGCTTGCCCGGGAAGCTGTCGGACTGGTCGAAGGCCAGGCAGAGCCGCGCGGCATCAACCTTGCCGTCGAACCGCTAGATTCACTCGAAGTCCGCGGCGATGCGCGCGGCGTCATCCAGATCCTCGTGAACCTCGTCGGCAATGCAGTCCGCCATTCGCCGGACCACGGCACCGTCGCCGTGTCGTTCGCAGGCGATGAGGCGATGGCCAGCGTCCATGTGCTCGACCAAGGTCCCGGGATCGACCCGGCAGACCAGCAGCGCATTTTCGAACGCTTCGAGCGTGCAAGCGAAGGCGGAACCGGCCTCGGCCTCGCCATTGCTCGCCGGCTCGCCCGATCGATGGGCGGCGACATCTCGCTTCAGAGCGTACCGGGCGAGGGCGCCCGGTTCAGTCTCTCGCTTCCGCTGGCGTCCTAGCCGCGCTGAGCGACGGGAACGTAGTCGCGCGTCGTTGCGCCGGTGTAGAGCTGGCGCGGACGGCCAATTTTCTGCTCTGGGTCGGAGATCATCTCGTTCCACTGCGCGACCCAGCCAACGGTGCGGGCAAGCGCGAACAGCGCCGTGAACATGTCGGTCGGGAAGCCAATCGCGTTCAGGATCACGCCTGAGTAGAAGTCGACGTTCGGGTAGAGCTTCTTCTCGATGAAATATTCGTCCTTGAGCGCGATCTGCTCGAGCTCCTGGGCGACGTCGAGGACCGGGTCGGAGATATTGAGCTCCTTGAGGACCTCTTCCGCCGTTTCCTTCATCACCTTCGCGCGGGGGTCGAAGTTCTTGTAGACGCGGTGGCCGAAGCCCATCAGCCGGAACGGATCGTCCTTGTCCTTCGCGCGGGCGATATATTCCGGAATGTGCTTCACGTTGCCGATCTCGCGCAGCATGTTGAGCGCGGCCTCGTTGGCGCCGCCATGCGCCGGACCCCACAGGCAGGCGATGCCGGCTGCGATGCAGGCGAACGGGTTCGCGCCCGACGAACCGGCCAGGCGGACGGTCGAGGTCGATGCGTTCTGCTCATGGTCGGCGTGGAGGATAAAGATCCGCCGCATCGCCCGCTCGATGATCGGGTTGACCTCATAGGGCTCGGCCGGGACGCCGAAGGTCATGCGCAGGAAATTGCCGGTGTAGGACAGGGAATTGTCCGGATAGAGGAACGGCTGGCCGATCGAATATTTGTAGGCCAACGCCGCGATCGTCGGCATCTTCGCGATCAGCCGGTGCGACGCGATCATGCGCTGCTCGGGATCGGTGATGTCGGTCGAATCGTGGTAGAACGCGGAAAGCGCGCCGACCACGCCGCACATAATGGCCATCGGATGCGCGTCGCGCCGGAAGCCGCGATAGAATTGGGCGAGCTGCTCGTGGACCATCGTGTGGCGGGTGATCGTGTAGCTGAACTGCTCGAGCTCGCTCTTCTTCGGCAGGTCGCCGTGGAGGAGCAGGTAGGCGACCTCCATGAAGGTCGAATGCTCGGCGAGCTGGTCGATCGGATAGCCCCGGTGCAGGAGCACGCCCTCGTCGCCGTCAATATAGGTGATTTCGGATTCGCAGCTCGCGGTCGAGGTGAAGCCGGGATCGTAGGTGAAGGCGCCGGTATTGGCGTAGAGCTTGCGGATGTCGATCACGTCGGGTCCGATTGAGCCGGACTTGATGGGATAGTCCGAGCTCTTGTCGCCGATCGTCAAAGTGGCCTTTTTATCCGCCATGTATCTAGCTCCTTAATTCGTCTTGGCCGGTGCACCGTGGGCGCCCACGCGCGCCAGGCTTTCCTGGCGGCCGAGCAGCACGAGCACATCGAATATCCCGGGCGAAGTCGCCCGTCCGGTGAGCGCCGCACGCAACGGCTGCGCCACCTGCCCGAGCTTCACGCCCTTAGCC
>JAEVYW010000102.1 GCA_023392555.1 Pseudomonadota bacterium
CCTTAAGCCATTCGATCTTGTTCTTCTTGAACAGGAACTCGATGCCCTGCGTCAGGCCCTTCACCGCTTCGAGCCGAGTGCCGTGCATCGCGTCGAGGTCGAGCTCCACGCCCGTCGCCTTCACGCCCCATTTCGACATGGTGCCGTGCGCCGCTTCCTCGAACAGCTCCGACGCATGGAGAAGCGCCTTCGAAGGAATGCAGCCGACGTTGAGGCAGGTGCCGCCCAGCGTCTCGCGGCTTTCCGCGCATGCCGTCTTCAGCCCGAGCTGCGCCGCACGGATCGCGGCCACATAACCGCCGGGGCCTGCACCGATCACCAGGACGTCGAAATCAAAGTCAGCCATGTTCTACTTTCGCCGGAATGTGGCCGCGACATAGGCAGGCGCGGCAATTGAATCCACCCCACCGACTTCGCGGGACCGAAGTCGGCATCCCGGAGTTGCGCCGGCAAGCGCGGTCTGCGAGTGCGCGGCCGATTGGAGAGCCAAAGCGTGAGTTACAAGGACAGATTTCAGGACCGGATCAACAGTGCGGCGCAGGCGCGCGAAAAGGCGCTCGCCAAGCTCAAGGCCAAGCCGCCGCGCGACGAGAAGGTGATCGCCGAACGGCTCGAGCGGCAGAAGCAACGCGAGGCGAAGGAAGCCGAGAAGCGCGAAGCGAAGCGCGCTGCCATGGCCGCAGAAGCAGAGGCTCGCGAAGCCGCAAAGGCCGCCAAGCCTGCGCCAAAAACCGAAGCCGAGCTGAAAGCCGCGCGCGACGCCAGATATGCGGCGCGCAAAGCGCGCAGGTAGGCGAGTTTCGTGAAAGTCCGCGAGCTTCTGGCGACGGCACAAGTGCCCGGCGGCGAGGAGTTGCGCCTGTTCCGCCGTGACGGCGACTTCATGATCGTGCTGGACCGCAACGAACTGATGAACAGCCGCATGAGCGGGTCGGAGGAGCAGCTCGCGACTTTGACCATCGCGCGGCTCCGCAACGACCCAAATCCGCGCCTGCTGATCGGTGGCTACGGCATGGGCTTCACGTTGCGCGCAGCGCTGGACGTGCTTCCGGCCGCCGCTTCGGTGGTGGTCGCAGAGCTGATGCCTGAAATCATAGCCTGGGCCCGCGGACCGATGGCGGAGCTTACCGCCGGCGGCCTCGACGATCCGCGCGTGACGGTCGTTGAGGGCGATGTCGCGAACGCGATTGCGAGTGGGCGCGGAACCTATGACGCCATTCTGCTGGACGTCGACAATGGTCCTGACGGGCTCACGCGGGCGGCGAACGACGGGCTCTATTCGCCCTCGGGACTGGCCGCAGCAAAGGCTGCTCTGGCACCCGGCGGCATACTCGCAATCTGGTCGGCAGCCGCAGACCCCGCCTTCACGCGACGGCTGACCGCGGCCGGCTTCGCTACCGAGGAAGTCAAAGTGCGCGCCCGCTCCAACGGCAAGGGCGCGCAGCATGTGATCTGGCTGGCGCAGAAGCGCTAGGCGAGCGCCTTAGAGGTCGATCAGAAGCCGCGTCGGATCTTCGATCGCTTCCTTGATGCGGACGAGGAAGGTCACGGCCTCGCGACCGTCGATCAGGCGATGGTCGTAGCTCAGCGCCAAGTACATCATCGGCTTCGCCACGATCTGGCCGTCCTTGACGATCGGCCGTTCCTCAATGCGGTGCATGCCGAGCACCGCCGACTGGGGCGGGTTGATGATCGGGGTCGACAGAAGCGACCCGAACACGCCGCCGTTCGAGACGGTGAACGTGCCGCCCGCCATGTCGTCGGCGGTCAGCGAGCCTTCCTTGGCGCGCTTGCCGAAGTCGGCGATCGTCTTCTCGATCTCGGCGAAGCTCATGCGGTCGGCGTTGCGCACGACCGGCACGACCAGTCCCTTCGGCGCCGACACCGCGACGGAGACATCGAGGTAATCGTGATAGACGATCTCATCGCCTTCGATGCTCGCGTTCACCGACGGGACGTCCTTCGCCGCAAGCGCAACCGCCTTCACGAAGAAGCCCATGAAGCCGAGGCGGATGCCGTGCTTCTTTTCGAACAGATCCTTGTAGCGGGCGCGGGCGTCGATCACCGCCGACATGTCGACGTCGTTGAACGTCGTCAGCATCGCTGCCGTGTTCTGCGCTTCCTTCAGGCGACGCGCGATCGTCTGGCGAAGGCGCGTCATCTTCACGCGCTCTTCGCGGCGCTCGCCGGCAACCTGCGCGGCAGGCTGGGCCGCAGGAGCAGGAGCGCTCGGCTGCGGTGCCGCGGCGGGAGCGCGCGCTTCGGGCTCATGCACGGGACCCGCAACGCCAGCATTCTGCGCCTGCGCTGCAGCGATCACGTCGTCCTTGGTCAAGCGCCCGTCCTTGCCGGTCCCCTTGATCTTGCTCGGGTCGACATGATGCTCGAGCACCGCACGGCGGACCGCGGGCGACAGCGTTGTGATCGAATCATCGCCCTCGGCCGGAGCCGGCTCGGCAGCAGTCGTAGCGCTCGGGGTCTCAGCGGGAGCCGCAGCAGCCGGGGCCGCCGCCGCAGCTGGAGCTGCGGCACCGGCAGCTGCATTGGCATCGATCCGCGCGATGATCGCGCCGACGGCAACCGTGTCGCCCTCGTTCGCAAGCGTCTCACTCAACACGCCGCCCGCGGGCGACGGGACGTCGACGCTGACCTTGTCGGTTTCCAGCGTCGCGATCGGCTCGTCGGCATTCACCGCTTCGCCGGGCTTCTTCAGCCACTGCGCGAGCGTGCCTTCGGTGATCGATTCACCAAGCGCCGGAACCTGAACGTCAGTCGCCATCGTCTTCCTCTTTAACTCAGCTGCCTGCTTTGCCTGCTTTGCGGACGGTGTCCACAGCGGCCTCGGCGGCGGGCGGCTTCACAGCCGTCGTCTGCAATGCATCCGCGATCAGTCGAGCCTGCTCGCTGACGTGACGCTTGGCGAGGCCCGTCGCCGGCGAGGCCGACGCGGCCCGGCCCGCGTAACGCGGCCGCATGCCCTTGAAGCCGGCCTCGTTGAGGCACGCCTCGAGCAGCTCCTCGACGAAGAACCACGCGCCGTTGTTGCGCGGTTCTTCCTGGGTCCAGACCACGTCTTCCAGCTTCGGCATCGCCTGCAGGCGCTTGACCAAAGGCTCCGACGGGAACGGATAGAGCTGCTCGATGCGGATGATCTCGGTCGTGCTGTCGCCAGCGGCGTCGCGCGCCTCGATCAACTCGTACGCGATCTTGCCCGAGCACAGGACGAGACGCTTGGTCGCGCCGTCGGCCGGCGGGTTGAGGTCGCTGACGATACGGCGGAAGTGGCTCTCGCCCGTGAAGTCGGCGATGTCCGACACCGCAAGCTTGTGACGCAGAAGCGACTTGGGCGTCATCAGGATCAGCGGCTTGCGGAATTCGCGAAGCAGCTGCCGCCGAAGGATGTGGAAGTAGTTCGCCGGGGTCGTGCAGTTCGCCACCTGCATATTGTCCTCGGCGCACAACTGCAGATAGCGCTCGAGGCGCGCCGAGCTATGCTCCGGCCCCTGACCCTCGAAACCGTGCGGAAGCAGCATCACCAGCCCGCTCGCGCGAAGCCACTTGGCCTCGCCTGCGGCGATAAACTGGTCGACGATCGTCTGCGCGCCATTGGCGAAGTCGCCGAACTGCGCCTCCCACAGAACGAGCGTGCGCGGGTCGGCGATCGAATAGCCATATTCGAACCCGAGCACGCCGAACTCGCTCAGCGGGCTGTCGCGGACTTCGAAGCGGCCGCCCTCGACCGTCGTCAGCGGGATATACTTCTCGCCCGACTGCTGATCGACCCAGACGGCGTGGCGCTGGCTGAACGTGCCGCGGCCGCTGTCCTGTCCCGACAGGCGAACGTTGTGCTTCTCGGCAATCAGGCTTCCGAACGCGAGCGCTTCCGCGGTCGCCCAGTCGAAGCCCTTGCCGGTTTCGAACATTGCCTTCTTCGCGTCGATCACGCGCTGCAGCGTCTTGTGGACGTGAACGCTCTCCGGGACCGTGGTCAGCACCTGGCCGAGCTTGCGCAGTTCGTCCTCCGAAACCGCGGTCTGGATGTTGCGCCGACCGGTCACGTTCTCGCCCGGCAGCTTCAGCCCGGTCCAGCGACCTTCGAACCAGTCGGCCTTGTTCGGAAGGTAGGTCGTCCCCGCCTGGAACTCTTCTTCCAAGTGCGCGACATAATCCTTGGTGTGCTTGTCGATCCACGCCTGGTCGACCACGCCTTCGTCGATCAGCCTCTGCCCATAGATCTGCGAGATCGGGGCGTGCTGCTTAATCTCGGCGTACATCAGCGGCTGCGTGAAGCTCGGCTCGTCGCCTTCGTTGTGACCGAAGCGGCG
>JAEVYW010000162.1 GCA_023392555.1 Pseudomonadota bacterium
ACTGCCGCACCGCCCGTTGCATCCGCCAACAAGGCCGAGCTGCTCGCGATCGCCGACTCCGTCGCGCGCGAGAAGCTGATCGACCGCGGAATCGTGATCGAGGCGATGGAAGACGCCATCCAGCGCGCCGCCCGCGCCCGCTACGGCGCCGAGAATGACATCCGCGCCAAGCTGGACCCGAACACGGGCGACCTTCGCCTGTGGCGCGTCCTCGAAGTCACGGAGGAAGTCGAAGATCATTTCAAGCAGATCGACCCGAAGGGCGCCGAGAAGCTTCAGAAGGGCGCGAACATCGGCGACTTCATCGTCGACCCGCTGCCCCCGATCGAGTTCGGCCGCATCGCCGCTCACGCCGCGAAGCAGGTCATCTTCCAGAAGGTCCGCGACGCAGAGCGCGAGCGCCAGTATGAAGAGTTCAAGGACCGCGCCGGCGAAGTCATCACCGGCGTCGTCAAGCGCGTCGAGTTTGGCCACGTCGTCGTCGACCTTGGCCGTGCCGAGGGCGTTATCCGCCGCGACCAGCAGATTCCGCGCGAAATGGTTCGCGTCGGCGACCGCATCCGCTCCTTGATCCTTCGCGTCAGCCGCGAAGCCCGTGGCCCGCAAATCTTCCTGTCGCGCGCCCATCCTGACTTCATGAAGAAGCTGTTCGCTCAGGAAGTGCCGGAGATTTACGACGGCATCATCGAGATCAAGGCCGCGGCCCGCGATCCGGGCAGCCGCGCCAAGATCGGCGTCATCAGCCACGACGGCTCGATCGATCCGGTCGGCGCCTGCGTCGGCATGAAGGGCAGCCGCGTCCAGGCGGTCGTCCAGGAGCTTCAGGGCGAGAAGATCGACATCATCCCCTGGAGCGATGATCTCGCGACCTTCTCGGTCAACGCGCTTCAGCCCGCGACCGTCAGCCGCGTCATCATCGACGAGGAAGAGGACCGCATCGAAGTCGTCGTCCCCGACGACCAGCTGAGCCTCGCCATCGGCCGCCGCGGCCAGAACGTGCGCCTCGCCAGCCAGCTGACGTCGAAGCAGATCGACATCCTGACCGAGGCCGACGCCAGCGAGAAGCGCCAGCGCGAGTTCATGGAACGCACCGAGATGTTCCAGAGCGAGCTCGACGTCGACGAGACTCTGTCGCAGCTGCTCGTCGCCGAAGGCTTCACCAGCCTCGAGGAAGTCGCCTACGTCGACCAGGACGAAATCGCCTCGATCGAAGGCCTCGACGACGAGATCGCATCGGAGCTTCAGAGCCGCGCGGGCGAAGCGCTCGAGCGTCGCGAAGCCGCTGCTCGCGAAGAGCGCCGCAAGCTTGGCGTCGAGGATGCGCTGGCCGAGCTTCCGCACCTGACGGAAGCGATGCTGGTCACGCTCGGGAAAGCCAACATCCGCACGCTGGACGACCTCGCCGATCTCGCGACCGACGAGTTGATCCAGAAGAAGCGTCCGGAACCGCGCCGCCGCGCCGAGAACGCGCCAAAGCGCACCGAGGACAAGGGCGGGATCCTCGCCGACTATTCGCTGACCGAAGAGCAGGGCAATGAGATCATCATGGCCGCCCGCGCTCACTGGTTCGAGGACGAAGACGCCGCCACGCCGGCAGCCGGGGAGGACGCGGTTGCGGGCGAGGAGCAATGATCCGCTAGACGCGCACGTTTCGGAGCGCACCTGCATCCTCACGCGGCGGACTGCGCCGCGTGAGGAGCTGATCCGGCTCGCGCTCGGACCCGACGGCGAGGTTGCACCCGACGTCCGCGCCCGTGCCCCGGGCCGCGGCGCCTGGATCGGCGTCCGCCGCGCGGAGCTCGATCAGGCCAATGCCAAGGGCAAGCTCAAGGGCGCTCTCACCCGCGCCTTCAAGACCGGCGATCTCAAGGTCCCCGAAGATCTTGGCGAGCGCATCGAGGCAGCGCTTCGCCAGGCGACGCTCGACCGGCTGGGCATGGAAGCTCGCTCGGGCAACCTGATCAACGGCTCCGACAAGGTCGAGATCGCGGCGCGCAAGGGTGACGTGCACCTGCTGATCCACGCGGCCGATGCAGGCGAGGACGGCAACAGACGCCTCGACCAGGCCTGGCGAGTGGGTGGCGGTGACCAGCAGGGGTTGGTTTTCCCTGAGGGACGCACCATCTTGTCGATGGCCTTAGGGCGCGAAAATGTGGTACATATCGCGCTGACCGATCGTGCCGCCGCAGCGCGTGTTTCCCACGCGCTCTCCCGGTGGCGCGCTTTCATTGATCCCCGTGCGGGTCTAGTGGGCGGCGTGCCCGCCTCTGGCCCGGCTCGGCTGAAGACTTTTTGACGAAGGAATAGAATGACGGACCAGACCGACAAACCGAAGCTTGGAACCCGGCCGCCGCTGGGCCTCAAGCGCACGGTCGAGACCGGCAAGGTCAAGCAGAGCTTCAGCCATGGCCGTTCGAACACCGTGGTCGTCGAGGTCAAGAAGCGCCGCATACTGGGCAAGCCCGGTGAAGCCGCGCCCGCGGAGGCGCCGAAGCCCGAGCCCGTAGCCGAAGCGCCCAAGCCGGCGCCGAAGCCTGCTGCCCCCGCTCCGGCCCCGAAGCGCACCAGCCCGGCGGACGACATTGCCGCGCGCAAGGAAATGCAGGCCCGCCTGCTGCGCGAGGCCGAAGAAGCGCGCTTGGCGTCGCTTGAGGAAGCTCGCCGCCGCGACGAGCGCTCCAAGGTCGCGCAGGGCGAGGAAGAGAAGCGCCGCGCCGAAGAGAACCGCAAGGCCGAGGAAGCTGCTGCCGAGCAGGCCCGCATCGAGGCCGAGCAGGAAGCGCAGCGCGCTGCCGAAGCTGCTGCTCAGCCGGAACCCGAAGCTCCCGCCCCTGCGGAGGAAGAGGATCGTGCCGCTCGCCGCCCCGCTGGTGGCCATGCGCCCGTTCCGCGCCGTCCCGAGCCCGCTCGCCCGAGCCGCGGCCGTGGCGACGACCGCCGTCACAGCGGCAAGCTGACCGTCACCCGCGCCCTTTCAGGCGAAGACGACAGCCGCGCCCGTTCGCTCGCCGCGCTCCGCCGCGCCCGCGAAAAGGAAAAGCGCGCTCACCAGCAGTCCGGCCCTGCCGCAAAGCAATATCGCGACGTCGACGTTCCCGAGGCCATCACGGTCCAGGAACTCGCGAAGCGCATGGG
>JAEVYW010000195.1 GCA_023392555.1 Pseudomonadota bacterium
GTCATCGAGACGACTGGCCTGCCGCCCTCCAGCTTGCCCGTCAGCGCCTCGAGCATCGTCGCGGTGATGCTGGGCACGCCGGCCATGATGAAGACGTTTCCGATCCGTATGCCGGGTGCGCCCGATAGCGGGTTCTCGAGCAGTTCGGCGCCTTCGGGCACTCGGGCCATGCGCAGGCGGGCCTCGTTTACGCCCCCGCGCTTTTCATAAAAGCGCTCGAGGATTTCCCGGGCCGTTGGGTGAATGACGACCGGCACGCCGAAAGCAGCGGCGATGGCGTCGACCGTGATGTCGTCATGGGTCGGCCCGATGCCGCCGGTCGTGAAGAGATAATCGTTGGCCGCCCGAAGCTCGTTCACCGCTCCGGCGATGCGCTCGATCACGTCGGGCACGATGCGGACTTCGGCAAGGCGAATGCCCTGCTCGTTGAGCCAAATGGCGACCTGCGCGACATTCTTGTCCTGGGTGCGGCCCGACAGGATCTCGTCCCCGATCACGAGCAAAGCTGCAGTCCAGACTCGATGATCGGCCACTGATCCTCCGTTCGACTTTCGGGCGCGCGATACCTATCTTAGGCACATGACCGAATACATCAGTGTTGGTTCCGACGATCGCGTCGAAGCGCGCAACGGCACCATCAAGCTCCACGGCCCCGAAGGCTTCGAAGGCATGCGCCGCGCCGGAAGGCTTGCGGCTGAAGTCCTTGACGCCCTCGTTCCGCATGTCGTTCCAGGCGTCACGACCGGTGAACTCGACGATATCGCCCGTGAACATATGGTGCGCGCGGGCGGCGTACCGGCGACGCTCGGCTATCGCGGCTTCACGAAGAGCTGCTGCACGTCGATCAACCATGTCGTGTGCCACGGCATTCCTGGCGACAAGACGCTGAAGGACGGCGACATCGTCAACATCGACGTCACTCCGATCCTCGACGGCTGGCACGGCGACACGAGCAGGATGTTCCTGGTCGGCGACGTGTCGATCAAGGCGCGGCGCCTCGTCGACATCACCTACGAATGCCTGATGCTGGGCCTGGAGCAGGCGAAGCCGGGCAACCGCCTCGGCGACATTTCCGCAGCGATCCAGCGCCATGCCGAGTCCAACCGCTACACCGTCGTCCGCGATTTCTGCGGGCACGGCGTGGGCCGCCTGTTCCACGACAGTCCCGAAGTCGTCCACGCCGGCCGGCCCGGCACCGGTCCCGAGCTGAAGCCCGGCATGTTCTTCACCGTCGAGCCGATGATCAACATCGGCCGCCCGGACGTGAAGATGCTGGACGATGGCTGGACAGCGGTCACTCGCGACCGTTCGCTCTCCGCCCAGTTCGAACATTCGATCGGGATTACCGAGACCGGCTGTGAGATTTTCACGAAGAGCCCGGGCGGTTTCGACAAGCCGCCTTATTGATAAGGCCGCAACCTCAACGCCTTATTGACACAGCTGTAAGCTAATGGGAGGCTCGCTCCCGAGATCAGCCATGTATCGCTACCCAGTCGCCATCAATCCCGCAGACATCGACCACATGGGTCACGTCAACAATAGCGTTTACCTTAAGTGGGTTCAGGACGCGGTCGTCGATTACTGGCAGCGCGTCGCTCCGCCCGAGGCCGTGGCAAGCCACCTGTGGGTCGCGCTGAAGCACGAGATCACCTACCGCAAGCCGACCTTCCTGCAGGACACGGTCGTGGCCGAGGTCATCGCCGAAAAGGTCGAGGGCGCGCGTGCCTTGTTCCGCACGGTCATCCGGCGCGGCGAGGAGGTTCTGACCGAAATTTCAAGCAGCTGGTGCTGTCTCGACGCTGTGACGCAGCGGCCGGTAAGGCTCGCCCGCGACATTGCCAGCCGCTTCCTGCCCAACAGCGAAGACCGCTAGGCCGCGGCCGAGCGCTGGTCCCAGCGGGCCGTGAGCGCCTGGGCGCTCGCGACGTCCTCCGGGAAATCGACCTCGCCCCACTCCTCACCCTGGATGTCGAGAGTAAAGACGTCCGCGCTCTGGGCGATGTGATTGATGACGCGAAGGTACCAGATGGTCGTGCCCTCGCCGGTCCGCATCGCCTGCTCGATCGCTTCGCGGAAGCGTTCCGATCCGCCCGAGCGGAAGGCGAGCAGGCCGATGGATTCGGCGTTTACGCCCTCGCTGATGCGCTTTCCGATAGCTTTCAGCTTCCCGCCCGCTTCGACGACCTTCATGTCGTCGCTATCGTAGCTATCCTTGCGGTCGATGGTGACGCAGATGCCCTGCTGGTGATTGCCCACGACCTTGCTCATCAGGGACTTGGACACGAGCGTATCGCCGTTCCAGACGAGGCAATCGCCGCTCAGCTCCTCGCGCGCCATGTAGAGCGAGCCGGTATTGTCAGCGACCTTGTAGAATGGGTTGAAGATTGTCCGCACCCGCGGGCCGCCTGTCCGCGCGGCGATGGCGTTGTTGACCAGGTCATCGTGGAAGCCGGTGACGACCACCGCTTCCTCGATCCCGTTGGCCGCCAGCGTATCGAGCTGGCGGTCGAGCAAGGTGCGACCGTTGAAGTCGATCAGGCACTTCGGCCGATCGTCGGTCAAATGGCCAAGACGCGATCCCTGGCCGGCGGAGAGTATGATTGCCTTCATTTCGCGCGCGGCCCTGCCTTGGAAATGCGGCGCCGATTGGGCATTAGCGTGAAGGTCTTCCGCTGCGGCAAGAGGAAAGCGTGAAAAAGGTCGAGGCGATCATCAAGCCGTTCAAGCTCGACGACGTGAAGGACGCGCTTCACGACGCCGGGGTCTCAGGCATCACCGTGACCGAGGTGAAGGGCTTCGGCCGGCAGAAGGGCCACACCGAGCTCTATCGCGGCGCTGAATATGTCATCGACTTCCTGCCCAAGGTAAAAATCGAGGTCGTGGTCGAGGACAGCCTGGTGGACAATGTGGTCGAGGCGATCGCGGAATCCGCCCGCACCGGCCGGATCGGCGACGGCAAGATCTTCGTCCTCGACGTCGAGCAGGCGGTGCGCATCCGCACCGGCGACCGCGGCGCCGACGCTATCTGAGGCGATGGCGGACGACCCAAATCCGCAGATGCTGGCGTCCATGGCGCCGGAAGAGTTGCGCCGGGCAATGCGAACGCTCGGCTATCGCACCCAGAGCGACCTCGCCAACGCGATCGGGGTCAGCCGGTCGGCGGTGAGCCTGTGGCTCGAGGGCAAGGTCGGGGTCCCTCGCCCGGTCGCGATGCTTCTGAGGATGCTCGTTTCGGCCCAGCGCCGGTCTTACTGATTGGCCTTGATCTGCTGGTGCTCCTGGCGGAGCTCGCGGTCGGCTTCGTCGA
Source organism: Pseudomonadota bacterium (assembly GCA_023392555.1). Classification (GTDB taxonomy): domain Bacteria; phylum Pseudomonadota; class Alphaproteobacteria; order Sphingomonadales; family Sphingomonadaceae; genus Sphingomicrobium. The sequence continues at coordinate 3,308 of JAEVYW010000195.1, forward strand.
TGGCCTGAAGCAGGTCGCTGAAGCACGGCGTTTCGTCCACCGGCCATAGGCGCGAGAAGCCGTGACCCAGCACGTCGACATCGCGCTGGGTTAGAAGGCCAACTGCCACGATCTTCCTCGGCTCCACCGGAACTCCATTCCTAATCCACATCAGTGAAAACGACCGAGATGCCGGGGAGTGCCCACTGTTACGCCGCCGTGCCATCACGGGCCGAGTTCCTGCCATCCCGCCAAGTGAAAAGTTCACCCGGCGCTGACTCTTGGGCCGAGTTCCGGAATCCCTGTCCGGGTAGCCGCAACCGCGGCGAATCATTCAGACGATGGGGAACATCATGGCGACCGACGCGGGCAGCATCCTTTCGCGCATCAAGGACGAGGAGATCGAATGGATCGACCTCCGATTTACCGATCCCAAGGGCAAGTGGCAGCACCTGACCATGGCGTCGGGCCTGATCGACGACGACCAGCTGACCGACGGCTTCATGTTCGACGGATCGTCGATCGGCGGCTGGAAGGCGATTAACGAGAGCGACATGATCCTGAAGCCGGATCTCGACGCGGCTTACGTCGATCCGTTCAGCGCGACGCCCATGCTCGTCCTGTTCTGTAACGTCGTCGAGCCGTCGACGGGCGAGCTTTACGGCCGCGACCCGCGCTCGACCGCGACGCGCGCCGAAGCCTATCTTCAGCAGACCGGCATCGCCGACACCGTCTACGTCGGCCCCGAAGCCGAATTCTTCATGTTCGACGATGTCCGCTTCGAGGACGGCTACAACGCCTCCTCCTATCGCATCGACGACATCGAGCTGCCGACCAACAGCGGCCGCGAATATGAAGGCGGCAACCTCGCCCACCGTCCGCGGGCCAAGGGCGGCTACTTCCCGGTCGCGCCGGTCGACAGCGCCGTCGACATCCGCGCCGAGATGATGTCGACGATGATCGAGATGGGCCTGCCGATGGACAAGCACCATC
>JAEVYW010000232.1 GCA_023392555.1 Pseudomonadota bacterium
AGGATGATGTTGTTCTTGTGGTCCTTGGCGAAAGCTTTGATGTCGCGCTCGTCGCGGGTGATGATCGTTTCCGCGCGCGCTTCCTCCGGGAAGCCTTGGAAGTAGAGCTTGTTGATCGCGCGGCCGAGGCTGTCGGGGTCGTTGAGCACGAGCGTCCCGCGCTTCACCGCCTCGCGCCCGAAGAGGATTCCGGCCTCGGCGCGCCAAGGTGCCGACTGGGCGTCAAGGGACGGGTCGGAGCGCAGCCACAGAACGTCGATTTCGGCAAAATCAACGGTGTCGGCGGAGGTCTTCGACGACTTCAGCGCCTCGAAGAAATCCTCGCGGCTCGCCCATTTCTTCTTCGGCATCTGCCGCACGTGGGCACGCAGGCTGTCGTCACGCTCCATCATGAAATCGGACGGCGTGATGTACATGACCTCATGACCGCGCATCGCCGCCTGATGGGCAAGCACGGTGGTCGTGTAGCCCGGATACTCCGTGGCAACGTCGTTCACGAAGAATGCGATACGCATCAGGCGGGCTCCATCAAAAGCAATCGGTCGAGGCCAATTCCGGCTTTCAGCTGGGAAAGCCGCCGCTTGACGTCGGGACGGTCGAGATAATCGGGCAGGAAAACGGGGGCGTGCACGAGGCCACGCTGAAGCAATTCCTCGATGGCCGGCACGTCGCGACGTGCGATCTTGCCGAGCCAGAACGGCGCGAGCGATCCGCCGCCCGCGACATAGTCGACCACCGAGCGGAAGCCTTCGAGATAGATGCTGTCCTTAGCGAGGCCGCCGGAGCGATGAACGCGCGTGGCGATCCCGAACGCGCCGGCAATCGAGAAGCCGTGGTCGCGCCGTAGCAGGCGATATGTCTCCATGAACTCGGCGCCATGCTGCATCGCATCGACCGCGACCACGCGCGCGGCGAGCAGGCGCATCCGGGTCCAGGTGAGACCGCCGACCGCCCATTCGGCGAAGACGCCGAGACCCTCCTGGATGCCTTCGTAATTCGCGAGGCCGGTGCGGAAGATCGACAGGCCCTGGGTCGACCCGTTGAGGAAGGTGAGCAAATGCGTCGACACTTCGTGCGACAGCAAGGCGTCGAGCCGCGCCGCCGGCACCATCGTCGAGGATCCGACGAGCAGGCGATTGCGCGTGACCATGAGGCCCGAGACATCGTCCCGGATCTCGACCGAGGCGTCGAAGAAGGCGTCCTTGCGTGTGTAGGAGCCGATGAGTTCGCGGGCGGCCGCTGCGACTTCGGCCGCGCCGACCGACTTGCCGCGTGCCGAGCGCGGAGGGACGGACGCGAGAAGAAGCTGCGCGTCCTTGAGCAGCTCCGCCGACACGGCGCCGTAGAGGAACAGGCTCGCCGGCCGGAACGCAGGCGTATTGCGCGTCGCGAGCATGGTCAGCTGCGCGTCGATCTCGTGCCTTTTGTCGGTGAACAGCCGCTGCAGCAGCGGATCCTCGAGCCGCGCGAAGTCCAGGCGGTAGAGCCGCCGCTTCACCTCGTCGGGGTCGACGGTCAGCGGACGGTAATGGAAGTCGGGCGCCTTCCCCTCGCCGTCAGCGACGAACTTCTCCAGCGCGGCAGTCGTGTTGATCGGTGAAACGGACAGCAGGAAGTCGAAGCTCGCCGCAATCGAATCCAGCCGTTCATCCGCCTTCAGGGCGGCCTTCAGGAACGCGCTTCGGCCAAGCGAGCGATAGTGAGGCGGGGCGTGGCCTTCCTCATCGTCGAGATAGGCGCAGGCCGCGCGCAGCAATGCGTCGCCACACGCAACGGCAAGGTCGTGAACCATCTGCGGATAGATGCCGCCGTCATCCCGGCGGTGAATCTGCGGAAGACCGATGATCAGGGGATCGCTGGTCGACGATTCCTCGGAGAGCGCGCGGACGAGCCAGTGATCCTTCGACATCGGCTGCTTGACGACGTCGGGATGGCGAAGGTCGATCTCGATCTGGCGAAGCGCCTTGATCAGCGCCTCGCGAGCACGGTTCTCACGCGCCGAACGGCCGCCGGCAACCAAAGCGACGAAGGGCGTCAGATGCTGGCTGCCCTCGCTTTCGGGTGACTGGGTGAGATCGTGCACCTCCATCACCAGCAGCGGCATCTTTGACATGCCGATCTCCAGTGCGAGTTCATCGAGCAATTTGAGCGCCGGAACGTCGTCGGCACCCTCGTCCCAGATCAGGTAGGCCGGACTGTTCAGAGCGACGCGGCGCGCCAGGCTCCCGGCCGCCGTCTCTCCCGCGCCAAGCCGGTGGACCACGATGAATGGCAGACGCCGGTCGAGGTGAAGCCGGCCGCTCTCGCCCACCCTGCGTCGGGTCGCGCCGCGCTCGCTCGCCGCGGGAAGGTCCGAAGGCTGCAGGCCCGCGTTCACTTCGCCAGCAGGTCCGCTGCGGTTTGCGCCGAGTAGGTGATGAACTCGCGCATCGCGGCGAGCTCCGCCGGGTCGGGTTCGCCCGTCCACTCGTCCATGTAGAATTTCTTGAATTCGAGCGCGATGGCGCACCCCGTGCCGGGATAGCGCTGGTGGACGAAGCGGGTCTGCTCCCCCTTGCCCTGGAAGGCGACATTCTCGCGCACGTCGAGGCGGCGGCCGTTGAAGTCGAACCCGCGCATTGCCTCCATCAATGGGTCGAGCAGGAACGCCCATTTCTCGCGAGGCATGGAGAAGGTGCCGATGTTGATGTCGGGCGCCTTGTCCTGATCCATAGGCGCGCCATCCGGCCCGTCGCGGCGGTGGTTGTAGCTGTGGACGTCGAGCAGGACGAAGCGCGGGTGCTCCGCGGCGATGTCGTCGAGCAGGCTTCCGAGCATCCGATAGTAAGCCGCGTGGATTTCGAGCGATTCCGCCGCCAGGGCCTCGCCCAGCTCGCCGTCCCAGACTTCCAGACCCCAACTCTGCTCAGGGGTCAGGTAAATCGCCTCTTCGGCACCGCGATTGAGGTCGAATTCGAAGCGCGAGCGGTGGACGACGATGTTGGTCGGGACGCCGATCACCGCCTGTCCGGTGAACGGATCCTCCTCTCGGAGGCGGTCGGGATCGGCCAGCTTCATCCGCTCCGCGACGGAGGGCCGCACGTCATTGCCGTCGTGGATCGCCGTCGCGAGAACCGCACCGGGCCCTCGCGTCACCGTCCACCAGCGCTCTGCGGTCCGTTCGGTCACCGCAGACAAACCGGTAAACAGCCGTTCGGTTGCTTCAGCCGAAAGTGAAAGCGAACGCCTCGACGCCCGGGTCGAGGAAGGTGATGCGGAAGGTGCGGTCGCGGATGTCGCCCTTCTGCCGGACCAGCTGATAGAGCCGCTCTGCCGTGACCACCCCCGTTCCGTCGGGCTTCACGTCCACGCCAGCGTCGGCGCCAGGCGGCCTGGCGTCGATGGTGACACGGAAGCGGACGGGCTTTCCACTGGTCGAACCTAGGACGAGGTGGAGGTCGCGCGCGTGGAAGCGATAGGCGATCGCCCCGCTCGCGGCCTGTAGCCGCGCACTTTGCGCTCCGACGATCCAGCGGCCCTCGAGCGTCCACTGGTTGAGCGAGAGGTTAGCGGAGCCGTAGTCCTTCGCCGTGTCCTTGGCCTGCCCGCCGGGCGAAACGAAGCGATCGGCGCGGCCGTAGCCGATGTAGGTTTCGGGCGACTTGAGCGTCGCCTTCGCCGCCGCAGCCTCGGCGCCCACCGTCTGCGCCGTCGCCATTCCGCCCTCCTTCGGCGCTCGGCCCGCCTCGGCGAGAAGCTGCCGGATGACCTTTTCGGATTCGTCGTATCGGCCCTCGCCGTAATGGTGATAGCGCTGCCGGCCCTGCGCATCGAAGAAGTAGTGCGCGGGCCAGTAATTGTTTTTGAGCGCCTTCCACACGGAATAGTCGTTATCGAGCGCGACCGGATATTTGATGCCGAGGTCGGCGACCGCGCGCCGCACATTGTCGGGATTGCGCTCGAACGCGAACTCCGGCGCGTGGACGCCGATGATGACGAGGCCGTCGTCGCGATACTTCTCGTCCCAGGCACGGACGTAGGGGATCGAGCGGATGCAGTTGATGCAGCTGTAGGTCCAGAAGTCGATCACCACGACCTTGCCGCGCAACTGCTCGCGGGTGAGTGGGCCGCCGTTGATCCACGGGCCGAGGCCATCGAGCGCGGGAAGCTGGCCCTCGACCGGGAGCTGCAACCGGCCTCCCGAGGTGGTCATGGGCCCCTTCTGATCGGCCCCGCCGAGGCCGAGCTTTTGCGCCAGACCCGTCTCGAACGCAGAGGTCTGCGCACTCGACAGCCGTGAAAGGACGCGTGTGTCGAGGCCGAAGGCGATGGCGATCACGCCCAGGATGACGAGCACGCCAAGCACGCGGCGGATCCACTCGGTCGCGTGAAGCGAGCCCTTCATCCGCTGATAGACCCTGCCGCCCACCAGCAGCGCCAGCGCAAGCGACGTCGCCGCCCCAAGCGCATAAGCGAGCAGCAGGAAGGTCGTGCCGAGCGTGGCGCCGTTGATCGCTGCCGCAGTGAAGATGATGCCGAGGATCGGCCCCGCGCAAGGCACCCACAACAGGCCTGTGGCGATGCCCAAAACCAGAGACGACCAGATCGATTCCTGGTTGCCGCGTTCCGTCATGCGCGAACCGAGCGCGACGAACGGCCGGGTCATGCGATCGGAGATCGAGGGGAAGATCAGCGCCAACCCGAACAACGCGAGCAGCACCAGCGCGACCCAGCGCCCCGCCTCGTTCGCACGTACGGCCCAGCTTCCGCCGACCGCCGCAAGCGTCGCAACGCCCGCGAACGTCAGCGCCATCCCAGCGAGCATCGGTAGTGCGCCGCGCACGAAGCTGCGCCCGGCATTAGCAAAGACGAAGGGCAGGACCGGCAGGATGCAGGGGCTGACGATCGTCAGCATCCCGCCGAAAAATGCGAGAAGCGCGATCAGCACTCGGTCGTCACGCCGTCCGGAATGTCATGGCGAGCCCGTTCATGCAGTAGCGCATCCCTGTAGGCTTCGGGCCGTCGTTGAAGACGTGGCCCAGATGCCCGCCACATCGGCGGCACAAAACTTCGGTGCGGATCATTCCGAAGGTCATGTCGCGATGCGTGACCACCGCGTTGGGCAGCGAACGATAGAAGCTCGGCCAGCCCGTCCCGCTGTCGAACTTGGTGGTCGAGCTGAACAGGGGCAGCCCGCAGCCGGCGCAGGCGAAGACGCCGCGGCGGTGTTCGTTGTTCAGCGGGCTGGTGAACGCACGCTCGGTCCCGGCCCTGCGCAGGATCTCGTAGCGCTGCGGGCCAAGGCGCCGACGCCATTCTTCGGGCGTCCGGACGACCTCGAACTTGGCCTCGACCCGACCCGGCTTGAGCACGAGCAGAGCTGCGCCTCCGACGCCCAGCGTCCCGAGCAATGCTCGTCTGTCGAACTTCGTCATGTCAGCGCCTTACGTCGGGGCACCTGAACCACGGCTGGACTAGGGCGCGGGAACAACCCGTCCAACGCACTCGCCGAGGCCGATGCGAACCGCGCCTTCCGCCTCGCACCAGGCACGCAAGGTGATCTCGTCGCCATCCTCGAGGAAGGTACGCGTCTCGCCGCCTTCGAGCTTCACCGGCTTTTTGCCGCCTTGGCTGATTTCCAGCAGCGAACCGAACCCCTCGTCGCTGTCCATGGACAAAGTGCCGGTGCCAATCAGGTCGCCCGGCTGAAGGTTGCAGCCGTTGGCGGAGTGGTGAGCGACGATCTGCGCCGCGCTCCAGTACATCGCCGCGTCAGCCCGTCCGCGCGAAAGCACTTGCGGGGCGATCCCCTTGGCGCGCATTGCCTCGGTCGAGAGGGTGACCTCCAGCTGGATGCTGAGCCCCCCGCTGTCGCGGTCCCGCGCATCGTCGAGATAAGGCAGCGGCACGGGATCGCCGTCGGCACGCGCTGGCATCGGCGAGCGGAAAGGCGCGAGCGCTTCCGACGACACGACCCACGGACTGACGCTGGTCAGGAAATTCTTGGCCAGGAACGGCCCAAGCGGCTGATATTCCCACGCCTGAACGTCACGCGCCGACCAGTCGTTGAGCAGGCAATAGCCCGCGATGTGATCGCCAGCTTCGCCGATCCGAATAGGTGAGCCGAGCTCATTCCCTTCGCCGACCCAGATGCCGAGCTCCAGCTCATAGTCCAGACGGCGGCTGGG
>JAEVYW010000251.1 GCA_023392555.1 Pseudomonadota bacterium
TGGTGAAGAAAGAAAGCAACCCGAACGGCACGCCGATCGAAGCGTTCGACGGATATCGCGCGGCGCTCGCGGGAAACCGTGCCCAACTTTATCTCGATGTCCCGACGGGCCCTTTTTACGGGTTCAACCGGCCTGGAGCACAGGTGTCGCAGGGCATCATCCAGAACTGGTGGCGGCAAGGCATGATGGGCGGAGCCAAGGCCCAATATGACTGCATAAAGGCGTTTTCCGAAACCGACTTCACCGAGGACCTGAAGGCGATCGACGTTCCGGTGCTCGTGCTGCACGGCGACGACGACCAGATCGTTCCTTATGCGGATTCGGCGCCGCTCTCGGCGGCGCTGCTGCGGAATGCAACGTTCAAGACCTATCCGGGCTTCCCGCATGGCATGTGCACGACGCATGCGGACGTCATCAACCGAGACCTCCTGGCTTTTATCCGCGGCGACAATTTGCTCCCGCACGAGGATCAGAAGATCGAGATCCACATCGGTGAGCCGGCGCACGCCTGACGAGTGCAGTTTGCGTGGGGCGCGTCTTCGCCTAAGGCGCGCCCATGCTTCTTGCTGTTGATGCCGGAAACACGAATGTCGTCTTCGCGCTGGTCGACGGCGGCGAGATCAAGGCGCGGTGGCGCATCGCGACCGATCCGCGGCGAACGGCCGATCAATATGCCGTGTGGCTGCACCAGCTTCTGGAGCTTGAAGGATTTCCGAAGGGCAGCGTGACGGCGGTCATCATCGGAACGGTGGTTCCGCGGGCGCTCCACAATCTCGAAGTGCTGGCGAGCAAGTATTTCCACGTCGAGCCGCTGATCGCGGGGCAGGGCAAGGCGGAATGGCCCATCGCGCTTGATGTCGACGAGCCGCACAATGTTGGCGCGGACCGGGCGCTCAATGCCATTGCCGCCCATGAGAAATATGAGGGCGATTTGGTGGTGATCGACTTCGGCACGGCGACCACCTTCGACGTCGTCGACGGTTCGGGCGCTTACAAGGGCGGGATCATCGCGCCTGGGATAAACCTGTCGCTTGATGCCCTGGTGAATGCGGCGGCCAAGCTTCCGCGCATCGCCATCGAAGCGCCGGAAGGCAGCTCGGTCATCGGACGCACGACCGAAAGCCAGATGCTGGCCGGCATCTACTGGGGCTATGTGGCGATGATGGAGGGCCTGGTTACGCGCCTCAAGGCCGAGATCGCACGGCCCGTGCGGGTCATCGCCACCGGCGGCCTCGCAATCCTGTTCGACAAGCACACCGACCTGTTCGACGCCGTTGAGCCCGACTTGACGATCCGCGGGTTGAGCCTGCTCTATCAAAGGGTGGCGTCAGCTTAGATGATTCCAGGGGAAGAACTGCTGTTTTGCGCGCTCGGCGGCTCGGGCGAGATTGGCATGAACGTCAATCTCTACGGGACGCAGGGCAAGTGGCTGATGGTCGATCTCGGCCTGACCTTCGCCGATCCGGACTATCCCGGAATCGACCTGATCCTTCCCGACTTGGAATTCATCGAACAGCAGCGCGATCGGCTTGCCGGCATCGTCATCACGCATGGTCACGAGGACCATATCGGCGCGATCCCCTATCTCGCCGCCGACCTGAAGGCGCCGCTCTATGCGACGCCGTTCACCGCCGGGCTCATCGCCGAAAAACTCGAGGAAGAAGGGCTGACTGGCCAGGTTAAGGTCCACGTCATCGATCGCGACGCCGGGTTCGAGGTCGGTCCGTTCAAGCTTCGCTACGTCGCGCTCGCGCACTCCATCCCGGAGGGCAATGGTCTGCTGATCGAGACCGCGCATGGCCGCGTGTTCCACACCGCCGACTGGAAGATCGACGAGACGCCCGTTCTGGGTGAACCCTCAAGCCACGCAGCGCTCGCCGAGGTCGGCGATCAGGGCATTCTCGCGCTCGTCTGCGATTCCACCAACGTCTTCCAGAACGAATCGTCCGGATCGGAAGCCGGCGTTCACGAGGGACTGCGCAACGAGGTCGCGAAGGCGCGCGGGCGCGTTGTCGTCACCACGTTCGCGTCGAACGCAGCGCGTCTTCAGACCATTGGCCGCGTCGCGACCGAGACCGGGCGCCGGGTGTGCATGGCGGGCCGCTCGCTCGACCGCATTGTCCGCGTCGCAAAGGCCACCGGCTACCTTAAGGACTTCCCCGAAACCGTCGATTTCGACACAGCGATGCGCCTTCCGCGGAAGGAAGTGCTGATCATGGCGACGGGCGGGCAGGGCGAAAGCCGCGCCGCGCTCGGCCGCATCGCGTTCGACAATCACAACCTGAAGCTGACCGAGGGCGACACCGTCATCTTCAGCTCGAAGATCATCCCGGGCAACGAGATGGCGATCGGGCGGATCATGAACGCGCTGTCCGATCTCGGCGTGATCATCGTCACCGATCGCCAGGCCCATGTCCACGTATCGGGCCACCCGGGCCGGCCCGAGCTTGCCCAGATGTACGACTGGATCCGGCCCGAGATCATCGTGCCGGTTCACGGCGAGCCGCGGCATATGGCGGAGCACGCCCGCTTTGCGTTGTCGCATGGCGTCCCGAAGGCGTTGTTGCAGAAGGACGGCGACCTTTGCCGGCTAGCGCCCGACGGCCCGGCCAAGATCGGCGAGGTCCGCGTCGGGCGCCTCGTGCTCGACGGCGACGTCATCCTTCCGGCCGACGGCAGCACCGTCAACGAGCGGCGTAAGGTTTCCTACAACGGCCTCATCACCGTTGCGCTGCCTGTCGCTGCCAACGGCGACCTGGCGGGGGCGCCCGTCATCCGCACGTTTGGCGTGCCGGTCGAAGAGGACCGGGACGACTTCATCGCCGATGCCGATGATTCCGCTCGCCGAGCCTTCAACCGCGACCTCGGCGAGGATCAGCTTCGCGAGGCGGTCCGCCTAGCGGTTCGCCGCTGCGCCACCGCCTGGACCGGGAAGAAGC
>JAEVYW010000025.1 GCA_023392555.1 Pseudomonadota bacterium
AGCGATGTCCGCGCCTTTTTCGGGAGCCCGTCGCTGGCGAAACCCGCCGAAGCCTCCTCCCCGCTTCTGTCCGCCGCCGGCGGATTGGAACAGCCCTTCGAACAAGTCGCTGAGATCCGCAGTGTCAGTGGTTCCTCCCTGGAAACCGCCGGGGAAGCCCTCGAACGGATTGCCGGAACTTTGCGAATAGCCTCCGCGGCTGCCGCCGAAGCCCGAACCAAAGGGCATCTTCGGATTGCCCTCCTCGTCAATCTCGCCGCGATCGTACTGCGCACGCTTTGTCTTGTCGGACAGCAAATCATAAGCCGCGGTCACTTCCGAAAAGCGCTTGGCGGCGTTCGGATTGTCCTTGTTGCGATCAGGGTGAAGCTGCTTGGCGAGGCTGCGATACGCCTTCTTGATGTCGGCATCGCTCGCGCCGCGCTGAATTCCAAGCCGTTGATACAGGTCCATACTGCTCCAATGCCGTAACACACCGGGTCTTTCCAGATGGGTTGCGGCGCACCGTCGTCCAAGCCTAAGCGCGAGGTGTGAGCGCGACCGATCCCTTCCAGCTGTTCGACGAGTGGTTCGCCGAGGCGAAGGCGAAGGAGATCAACGATCCCGACGCAATGGCGCTGGCCACGTCGACGCCCGATGGGCGGCCGTCAGTGCGAATGGTGCTGCTCAAGGGTCAGGGGCCTGAGGGCTTCGTCTTCTACACCAATCTCGACAGCCGGAAGGGTAATGAGCTCGCCGCCAATGCGAACGCCTCGCTGCTGTTTCACTGGAAGTCGCTGCGCCGCCAGGTCCGGGCGGAGGGCGCGATTTCAAGCGTCTCCGATGCGGACGCCGATGCTTATTTTGCCTCGCGTTCGCGGGACTCGCAGCTTGGCGCCTGGGCGTCCTACCAGTCGCGGCCGCTGGAGAGCCGGGACGTATTCGAATCGCGTTTTGAAGACATGCGACGGCGCTTCGAGAACGCCGAGGTCCCACGCCCGCCGCGCTGGTCGGGTTTCCGACTGATTCCCGACCGCATCGAATTCTGGAGCGACCGGCCGCATCGGCTGCATGAGCGCCGCCTGTTTACCCGTACGAACAGCGGCTGGAACGAAGGACTCCTCTACCCGTGACCGGCGCGCCGGTGACAGCGGAGGAGCGGTCGAAGCTGACCGCTCGCGCGGCAATGGCCAGCATCGCAATGGCCGTGACCCTGATCGGCCTGAAGCTGTGGGCCTCGATCGAAACCGATTCGATGGCGATGCTCGGTTCGCTCGCCGACAGCGGCCTCGACCTGGTCGCCAGCCTCATCGTCCTGCTCGGGGTTCGCGTCGCCGCTCAACCGGCGGACTGGGATCATCGCTTCGGCCACGGAAAGGCGGAAGCGCTTGCCGCGCTGGTCCAGGTGATCCTGATTACCTTGTCGGCCCTCTTCATCGGCTACCGGGCGATCGGGCGGCTGCTGAGCGGCGCCGAGACGGGCAGCGCCGAGCTCGGCATTGGCGTCTCCATCGTCGCGATGGTGTTGACCGTCGCGCTGATCAGCTATCAGCGGCATGTCGTTGCCCGAACGGGTTCGCTGGCGATCGGCACGGACCGGCTCCATTATTCGTCGGACCTGCTGCTGAACGGATCGGTGATCCTCGCACTGGTGCTGGACCAATTCGTCGGGCTGACCGGCGCGGATGCGGTGTTCGGCGTTCTCATCGCCTTTTGGCTGCTGTGGGGAGCCTGGGGGGCGTCGGGCAGTGCGCTCAACCAGCTGATGGATCGCGAATGGCCCGACGAGTTGCGCGAATGCTTCCTCGAAGCGGCGAAGGACTATCCCGAGCTTGCCGGCCTTCACGACCTGCGCACCCGGACCAGCGGAACCCATAATTTCGCGCAATTCCACGTCTGGGTGCCGGGCGATTGGACCGTTCGCGAAGCTCATGACAGGCTCGACCGGGTCGAAGAAGCGCTTCAGGAGCGCTTTCCCGCCACGGAAATCATCATTCACCTCGACCCCGAGGGGCAGATCGATCGCGAGACTCTGCTTCCGAGCGAAATCACGGAGAAAGCGCAGTGAGCGGCCTTCCCTTCTTTCAGGTCGATGCGTTCGCGTCGGCGCCTTTGACCGGCAATCCCGCGGCGGTCATGCCGCTCGACAAATGGTTGCCCGATGACGTGCTGCAGGCGATCGCCGGCGAGAATAATCTCAGCGAAACCGCCTTCACTGTTCCCTCCGACAAGGGCGGCGTCGATTATGACCTGCGCTGGTTCACGCCCACGACAGAGGTGGACCTTTGCGGCCATGCGTCGATCGCCGCCGGACACGTGCTGCTTAAGTCTGCGCCGGTACGCTTTTCCACCCGGTCCGGCGTGCTCACCGTCAGCCGACGCGAAGAGGTGCTGGAGCTCGATCTTCCCGCCGCCAGTCCAGTCGAGAGCGAGGATGTGGCGCTGTGCGAAGCACTCGGCCTTCCCGCGCAGCCCGTCTGGCTGACCGCGCCCGAATTCAACGACAGCGCGATCATCGCACTCGAGGACGAAGCCGCCGTGCGCGCTGTTACCCCCGATTTCGCGAAGCTGGGGAAGATCAGGCGCATGGCGATCGTCACCGCATGCGGCCACACGGAGACCATCGCGAGCCGAGTGTTCGTACCCTATTGCGGGATCGACGAGGACCCGGTCACCGGGTCGGCCCATGCCGCGCTGGTACCCTATTGGGCGAAGCGTCTCGGCCGGACGGAATTCACCGCGCTCCAGGCGAGCAAGCGAACGGGTATCCTCCACTGTCGTCTGGAAGGCGACCGAGCGGTCCTCGGCGGACGCTGCGTGACGGTCATCGTCGGGACGTTTCAGCTCTAGGCGCTGATCTTCGCTTCTAGGGCGTCGAGGAACGGAAGCTGGCTGGGCAGCATCATCATTCGGGCTTCGGCGATCGTCATCCAGCGCGCTTCGGCGACCTCCGGATAGTTCTGGAAGTTCCCGCTTTTCGGCGGCCATTCGACCTGGAAGTGGTTGCTGCGGACGGCTTCCGCATCGCAGTCGCCCTCGACAGCGAAGGCTTCGACAATCTTCCCGCCTGCCTGCCGCACCGTCGCCAGGGGAAACGGCACGCGGTCGATCTCGACGCCCGTCTCCTCGGTGAACTCCCGAAGAGCTGCCTGCGCCGGTGTCTCTCCCTGCTCCACCATACCCTTGGGAATCATCCAGGCGCCGGCGTCCTTGTTGCGCCAGAACGGACCGCCCGGCTTGATCAGCAGCACCTCGGTCTCTCCGCCGGACTGGCGGAACAGCAGGATTCCCGCGCTAAGCGGCGGCGGCACTGTCGATCTTCGCTTCCGCCGAGCGGGTTTCGGCAATCCAACCGCCGCCGAGAAGGCGAGTACCGTCGTAAAAAACGGCCGCCTGGCCCGGAGCCACACCGAATTCCGGCGACGCGAAACGGGCCCAGTCGCCATCTTTCGAAGCCGGCACAGCGGGCGCCAGCGATCGGACCTTCACGCTGACGTCCGACTGGTCTTCCGCGATCCAGTTGAGCTGCTCGATCCGCATTGCCTCGACCGCCAACGCCCGACGGGGCCCCACGACAATGCGGCGCCCCTCCGGCTCGATCCGGATGACGTAGAGCGGCTCTTTCTGCCCTCCGATCTCGATCCCGCGGCGCTGGCCGACGGTGAAATGGACGATGCCGCGGTGGCGGCCCAGCACTCGGCCCTCAAGGTCGACAATCTCTCCCGGCTCGACCGTTTCCGGCCGCAGCCGCTGAACCAAACCGGCGTAGTCGCCGTCCGGAACGAAGCAGATGTCCTGGCTGTCGGGCTTGTTGGCGACGACTAGGCCGTCTTCCTCGGCCAACCGCCGAACGTCGCTCTTGGGCAGGTCCCCAAGGGGGAAGCGCAGGAATTCCAGCTGCTCCTGCGTCGTGCCGTAGAGGAAGTAGCTCTGGTCGCGCGCCGGATCGGCACCCTTGTGCAGCTCTACCCGGCCATCGTTGACGACGCGGCGGACGTAATGGCCCGTCGCCAGGCAGTCGGCGCCGAGTTCGCGCGCAAACGCGACAAGGTCGCGAAACTTCACGCCCTGGTTGCACGAGGCGCAGGGCACCGGAGTGCGGCCCCGCGCATATTCGTCGATGAAACGGTCGATCACGCCGTCGCGGAAGCGGCTTTCATAATCGAGCACGTAGTGCGCAATGCCGAGCCGGTCGGCGACGGTCCGCGCATCATAGATGTCCTGCCCCGCGCAGCAGGCCCCCGAGCGCTTGACCGCTTCGCCATGATCGTAAAGCTGAAGCGTCACGCCGATGACTTCCGCGCCCGTGCGCGCCGCGAGCGCGGCCGTCACCGAGCTGTCGACGCCGCCGGACATGGCGACGACGATGCGGGAGTCGCGCGGCGCGCGATCAAGGCGGAAATCGATCTGCATTGGAGATATCTCGCCGCTCTTTACCCGAATTTCACCCCTGAGGGCTAGCAGGCTGGAAGCGCCGGAGTTCGGCGAGGGGGAATCTTTGTCGCGACCGACGCCAAAATTCACTGCCGCAGGTGAAGCGCCGCTGGATCCGGCGGAGCTTGTTGCTGCCTTCGAGGCTCAACTGGCGCTTGCGAAGGGCGACCGTCGCGACGCGTTCGCGCGCTTCATCGCGGGCGCTCCCGACTGGCGTGAGGCTCGCGAGAGCCTGAGCGGCGCCTTCGCAGACGCCGGCGCGGCAACAAAGTTAAGCGGCGGTAAGACCGAATGACGGCGGCGTTAACCAGCGAGTTTCAGAATGTCTTCAACGGCGCGGTCTTAAGACAATCGTCATTGGTAATGATTAAGCGGGTGTGACGTAGAGATGCTCGAGAACCAGAAGATCCGGCCAGCGCAGGTCATCGGCCCCCTAGGGGAACCGCTGACGCTCGATTCGCTCCCGCCGCCGAACACAACCCGCTGGGTGGTTCGCCGGAAGGCCGAAGTCGTGGCCGCTGTTGCCGGCGGTCTCCTCAGCGTCGACGAGGCCTGCAAGCGTTATTCCCTCAGCCTGGAAGAGTTCACCGGCTGGCAGCGAGCTGTCGACCGCAGCGGGATGCCCGGCCTTCGAGTGACCCGGCTGAAGCATTATCGCGACCAGTACGAGCGCCAGCAGCGCTACTGAGGCGAAGTCCAGCGGAGCAATTCGCTGGACAGACCCTTCCGTTTCCGGAACAACATCCGTGCATCGCGCGTCTAGATGCACAGAAGGCCGCGCGTAAAGAAGCGGCCCGGAACAGGAGGGAACGCTACATGGGTATCATCATTTGGCTGATCGTCGGCGGCGTCGTGGGCTGGCTTGCGAGCCTTATCATGCGCACCGATGCTCAACAGGGCATCCTTCTTAACATTGTCGTCGGTATTGTTGGCGCGGTG
The DNA here is from genome assembly GCA_023392555.1 of Pseudomonadota bacterium. Lineage (GTDB taxonomy): Bacteria > Pseudomonadota > Alphaproteobacteria > Sphingomonadales > Sphingomonadaceae > Sphingomicrobium. The sequence goes on from JAEVYW010000025.1 coordinate 5,353, forward strand.
ATTGCCGGCCTCATCTTCGGCGGCAGCATTAACCAGGCCCTGACTGTCGAAACGTTCCTATACTCTCTGCTCGGCGCAGTCGTTCTGCTCGCGATCGTGAATCTTATCCGTCGCGGATCGGTTCGCTAAACCAAGCGAAAGACGTCAATCGAGGGCCGCCCGGCAACCCGCCGGGCGGCCCTTTCTTTTATCTACTGAAGCTCGAACACCATGGTCAGGCTGACCTGAAGCGCCTGCTCGCCTGGAACGATCTTCGTATCGGCCGCCTGCGCCACCGCCATGCCGCGTTCCATCATGGGCATTGGCGGCGGTGCGTAACCGCCGCTTTCGCTGACTGCGACGAGGCGGACGACCCGCTTGCCGAGCGCCCGTGCGTAGAGGTCTGCCCGGGCGCGGCCATTGGCGAGGGCCTGAACGCGGGCTTCGTCCATTGCCGCTTCCGGCTTGTCGATGGTCAGGGATGGGCCGTTGATCTGGTTTGCGCCCTCGGCGACCAAGGCATCGAGGATCTTGCCGCTGTTGCGGATGTCCCGGAAACGGATGCTGACCTGGTTCGACGCCTGGTATCCGGTTAGCTGGGGCGGCCGGCTGTTCTCATAGCGATAATCGGGGTTGAGGTTGATCGAGCTCGTCTGCACGTCGCGCTCCGCAACGCCCGCAGCCTTCAGCGCCGCAAGCACGCGCTCCATCCGCGTGGCATTTTGCGCGATGGCCGCGGCTGCAGTCGGGGCGCGGGTGACGACCCCCGCGCTGATGATGGCAATGTCGGGCACCCTGCGGGACTCGCCGGTGGCACTGATGTCCACGCGAGTGCCTCCCAGCGCGGGCATCTGAGGAGCCGGTTGCGCTGATAGAGCGGCCGGCACGGCCGCAGTGCCGATAGCGAGTGCGGCAAGTAGCTTGTTCATGAAGGCGTCTCCCGATGGTCGATCAGGAGACTAACCTCAATCAGCAGCTATGGCTGCACCGTGAACGGCTGTTTCGCCGCCGGTTCAGGCGCGGCGGCGCGCAATCAGGCGATAGATGAACAGAATGACGAAGGCGCCAACGATCGCCGCAATGAAGCCCGCACCTTCATTTTCCGAATACCAGCCGACCGACTTGCCGATGAAGCCGGCAAGAAGGGCGCCGGCGATGCCAAGCAGGATGGTGATGATGCAGCCGCCGGGATCCCGGCCCGGCATCAGGAGCTTGGCGATGGCGCCGGCGAGGCCGCCGATCACAATCCATCCCAGAATTCCGTAGGTTTCCATTTGCGCTTCCCCTTTCTCTCCGCTCGTGCAAGTGCGGCGAGCCGCTACTGTGCGGCTAACGCACCTTCGCGACGCAAGTGCCGCCGTTGGTCGAAAAACTATGGCAAACATATATTGTAGACGGTCTGTTGCGACTGGTGAGTTATTCGCGTAATACACTAGTCCGTGGGCCTGACCAGATTCGGGCCCAGAGTCGCGGACAAGGCGAGAGATGTTGAGAATGAACCGGGAAACTTCAGCTTTTCATAGCTCTGACACGCTGGTCGTCGTCGATCGTTCGCGGCGCAAGCGCATGGCGCTGATCGCTGGCGCAGTCGGAATCGTGGTCATCCTGCTCGTCGCCTTCTTCCTGATGCGCGGAGGCGATGAGGCGACCAACGCCGCCGGTGGCCCCGCAGGTGGTCCGGGTGGCCGTGGCGGCCAAATACCGGCGGTGACCGTGATCGTTCCCGGCCAGTCTCAGGTTGCCCGTACGATCACCGCCAGCGGCGCTCTCGCTGCTCGCCGCGACCAGCCGATCGGCATTTCCGGCCAGGGCGGCCGAGTAACCCGCGTTCTCGTCGATGCCGGCAGCTGGGTCCGCGCCGGCCAGGTCCTCGCCACCGTTGAGCGCTCGGTCCAGTCGCAGGTCGCGGCCCAGCAGGCAGCCCAGATCGCCGCGGCTCGTGCCAACGCGCAGCTGGCGCAGCAGAACTACGAGCGCTCGCAGTCGCTGGTTGGTCGCGGCTTCGTGTCGAAGGCTGACCTCGATGCCAAGCGGGCCGCTCGCGATGCCGCAAACGCGCAGGTTCGCGTCGCCCAGGCGCAGCTCAATCAGACCCGCGCGGAAATCGGCCGCCTCGACGTTCGCGCTCCGACCAGCGGGCTGATCCTCGCTCGCAATGTCGAAGTCGGCCAGATCGTCAGCCCGGGTTCGCCTGCCCTGTTCCGTCTTGCGGAGGGCGGCGCGATGGAGATGCGCGCCCAGCTTCCGCAGCAGGATCTTGCGGTCATTCGCGTCGGAATGCCGGCCAGCGTGACCCCAGTCGGCACCACCACCGCCCTTTCCGGCTCGGTGTGGCAGGTCTCGCCCGTCATCGATCCGCAGTCGCGCCAGGGCGAAGTCCGCATTGCCATCCCCTACCAGCAGTCGATCCGCCCGGGCGGGTTTGCCGAAGCGCGGATCGCGTCGGGCGCAACGACTGCTCCAGTCTTGCCGCAGAGCGCCGTGCTCAGCGACGAAAAGGGCAATTACGTCTATGTCGTGAACGCCAGGAACGAGGTCGAGCGCCGCAATGTCCGCGTCGGCGCGGTCGACGAGAATGGCGTGACGGTGGCCGAGGGCCTGACCGGCCAGGAGTCGGTCGTCCTGTCCGCGGGACCGTTCCTGAACCCGGGCCAGAAGATCGCACCGAAGCGGCAGGCAGCGCGCTGACCTTCAGCCGAGAGAGAGCCTTATGAATTTCCGCAACATCTCGGCCTGGTGCATCCGCAACCCGGTCCCGCCGATCGTCCTGTTCATCGGCCTGCTGCTCGCCGGCATCGTCTCCTTCATGTCGATGGAGGTGAACAACAACCCCGACATCGACTTCCCGGCGGTGTCGGTTGACGTCGGCCAGCCGGGCGCGGCGCCGAGCGAGATGGAAACGCAGATCACGCAGCGCATCGAGAGTGCGGTCCGCGGGATCAACGGCGTGGACGAGATCAACAGTTCGGTCCGCGAGGGCAGCAGCAACACCTTCGTCCAGTTCAAGATCGGGACGCCGTCCGACCGTGCCGTAAACGACGTCCGCAATGCGCTGTCGCAGATCCGTGGCGACCTTCCCGAAGGCATCCTCGAGCCGCAGGTGACCCGCGTCGACATCGCCGGCGATCCGATCCTGTTCGTTGCCGCGGAAACGACCGACATGAGCCTCGAAGAGCTCAGCTGGTACATCGACAATATCGTCAGCCGCCGCCTGCTGGGCGTGAACGGCGTGGCGGCCGTGTCGCGCGAAGGCGGCGTCGATCGCCAGATCCGCGTGATCCTCGATCCGCAGGCGCTGCAGTCCTACGGAATCACCGCTGCCCAGGTGAACGCGCAGCTGCGCCAGACGAACCTGAACGCCGCGGGCGGACGCGCCGAAGTCGCCGGTGCCGAGCAGTCGGTGCGCGTGATCGGCAATGCCCGCGACGCGGTGCAGCTCGGCGAGACGCAGATCTCGATCCCGGGCGGGCGCATGGTTCGCCTCGACGACCTCGGCGAGGTCAAGGACGCTTACTCGGAGCAGCGCACGATTGCGAAGATGAACGGCCGCCAGGTCATCAGCTTCAACGTCCAGCGCGCCAAGGGCTCATCTGAAGTCACCACCTACGACGCGGCCTGGGCGGAACTGAACAAGATCGCCAAGGAAAATCCGCGGGTCAGCTTCTCCGAGACCTTCAACCAGGTCGACTACACCAAGTCGCAGTACAAGTCGGCGATGGAAGGCCTGTGGGAAGGCGCGGTCCTCGCCGTT
>JAEVYW010000068.1 GCA_023392555.1 Pseudomonadota bacterium
GCACCGCGGAGCTTGAAAGCCGCGTCGCCGCCAATCCCGAAGATCTCGACGCCCGTTTCGAGCTTGCCGGAGCACGCATGGCATCCGGCGACCGTGACGGGGCTGCCGACGCTTTGTTCGAAATCATCGGGCGCGACCGCGACTGGAACGAAGGCGCAGCCCGCTCGCGGCTCCTCCAGCTGATGGAGGCACAGGGTCTCGAGGACCCGTGGGCCCGTGCCCAGCGCCGCCGCCTGTCGGCACTGCTCTTCACATGAGCGCGACGCGCTTTCTGCGCCTCCCGATTTTCCCGCTTCCGGCCGCGATCCTGTTTCCGCGCGCCCAGCTTCCGTTGCACATTTTCGAGCCGCGTTATCGCGACATGGTCCGCGATGCGATCGAAGGGCCCGGCCGGATCGGCATGATCCAGCCACACGCGGGAGAGGACGAAGGCGCGCCCCTCTATTCGGTCGGATGCGTCGGCGAGATCGTCAGCGTCGAGGAACTCGAGGACGGCCGCTTCAACATCGTCCTTTTGGGCGCCAACCGCTTCCGCCTGATTGACGAGCCCGACCTCGGGACCGCCTATCGCAATGCGGATATCGATGCCCAGGCTTTCGACGACAGCGAACCCGGTCCGCTGGCACTCGCCCAGCGCGCCGAGGTCGAGCAGGAGGCGCGACGCCTTGGCGATGCCATGGGTCTCGCAGTCGATTGGGCAGCCGTCGCGCGGCTCGACGACGAAATGCTGGTCAACGTCATCGCCCAGGTCGCGCCGTTCGACGTCGGAGCCAAGCAGGCGCTTCTCGAATCGCCGAACCTCGCCTCGCGCGCCGATCTTCTGGTTCAGCTGATGCAGTTCCAGCGCGCTGCCGTCGCCGGGTTCGAGATCCAGCCGACCCTTCAGTAAGCTAAATCGGCAGTCCCCGCAGAAGCAGCGGAAGCTCGCCACTGGTCCCGCGAGCTTCGCTCATCAGCCGGTCCTTCACCGGCCCGATGCGGTCGATCAGCCCCATGCCGAAGCGTCGCACTGCCGAAGCGGCCTTGCCCGGAACGCCGTAGACGCGCGTCAGGCTGTCAGTCGCAAAGGCGACGGACAGCGCGTCGATCGCCCGCCAGCGCTGGTACCGGTCGAGCAATTGCTTGTCGCCGAGGTCGAGTCCGAGCCGCGCGCCCTCAACCAGCACCTGCGCCAAAGCCGCCGCGTCGCGGAAACCGAGGTTCAGGCCCTGGCCGGCAATCGGGTGGATGGCATGCGCGGCATCGCCGACCAGTGCGAGCCTCTTGTCGGTGATGCGCGCGGCATGGTGGAAGCCGAGCGGGAAGGTCGAGCGCGGCGCGGCCATTTCGATCCTGCCGAGGAACCCGCCCATCGCAGCTTGCGCCTCGCCCGCGAACTGCTCGTCGCCCAGCGAGAGCCACCCCGCCGCGTCGTCCTTGGGCACCGACCAGACGATGGCGGAACGGTGTCCTTGGCCATCGTCGGTCATCGGCAGCAGCGCGAACGGTCCCGACGGGAAGAAAATCTCGTAAGCGACATTGTCATGCGGCCGCTCGTGGCGGAGCGTCGAGACGATGGCAGCATGGTCGTACTTCCACCGCGCCACCGCGATGCCCGCCGCTTCCCGCATCGGGGAATTGCGTCCGTCGGCGGCCGCCAGAATCGGAGCGCACAGCCGCCGGCCGTCTTCGAGCGAGACCTCGACCAGATGATCGCCTCGTTCCACCGAGGCCACGCGAGATTTCCAAAGCAGCCACAAATTCTTGCCCGACACCGCCCGAGCCATGAGGGCGGCGCGCAAATTGCGGTTCTCGTGCATCACACCCAGAGGCTCATCGTCGCCCGGTTCGAACGCCAGCCCGCCGGGCTTCAAGCCGTCCGCAACCTGGATCGTCCGAATGGGGCAGCCCGGCTCAGGAAGCTCGTTGACCACGCCGATGGTCTCCAGCATTCGCATGGACGAAGACGACACGGCGCTGGTCCGTCCGTCGAAGCTCGGCGCCACGCGGTCGCCCGGATCGGCGGGATCGACGAGAATGGCGGAAATGCCGCTGGAATCGAGCGCGGCCGCGAGCGCTAGGCCCACGAGCCCGCCGCCGAAGATGATCACGTCCGCGCGGTCCATTGCGACTTGCCCTAACCCCCTGTCGCATTTGCGCCAAGCTTCGCTTGACCGCGGACTCGCGCAAAGGGCATTCTAACCATGGAATTGGGTGGGGATTGATATGGCGACCGCAGCGGTGCGGACTCGCAAGAAAGAGCTTGGACCGGACTGGCGCGACGCTTTGCGTGCGGCAGCGAAGCGGTTCGCCCTGCGGACCTGGGGCGCGCTGCTGCTCGGCCTCTCGCTTGCCGGCGCGGTCGCTCTTGCCACCCACAGCACCACCGACCCGTCGTTCAGCACGGCCGCCGGCGGACCGCCGTCGAACTGGATGGGAAGCGTCGGCGCCTACGGCAGCGACGTGCTGCTCCTCCTCTTTGGCATGGGCTGCGTCCTCTTCCTGCCGGTGATCGGCCTCGCCGGACTGCGCATGATGCGCCTCGAACCGTCGGGCCGCATCGGACGCGCATTGTTCGTCGCTGCAATTGGCGCGGTCCTAATCGGAATCGCCCTCAGCCTGACCAGCGCCTCGTCCGTCTCCGGGCTTCCCGGCGGCTGGGGCGGAGCGCTCGGCCTCGCAGCAGCCCATGGCGTGGACGCGGGTATCGGCCTGATCAGCAATCCGCAGATCGCCGGTCCAGTTCGGCTGACACTGCTGCTCATCTTCGGCCTCGCTGGCCTCGTGCTCGGCTTCTTCGCGCTCGGCCTGCAGCAGGGCGAAAAGGAATGGGCCAAGGCTGCGTTCAAGCGGGAACCGCGCGCCAAGGCGCCTGCTCCGCGCCGCACTCAGCAGGTCGCCGATGACGACGATATGCCGGCCGCTCCACCGCGCTCGCGGCCCACAGTCGCCGTAGCCGAGCCGCCCAAACCCATCGCCTCGGCGAACCGCGGAGCCAAGAAGCCGAACGCCGCTGCCCAGACCAGCCTCGCGCTCGGCGACAATTACCAGCTTCCGACGATCGACCTTCTCGCCGCCGCTCCCGACAAGGGCTCGACCAAGATCGACCGCGCCGGCCTGGAGCGGAATGCGCGCCTGCTCGAGAGCGTGCTCGAGGACTTCCACGTCCGCGGCGACATCGTCGAGGTCCGCCCCGGCCCTGTCGTCACCATGTACGAGCTCGAACCCGCCAGCGGCATCAAGGCCAGCCGCGTGATCCAGCTCGCCGACGACATCGCCCGCAACATGAGCGCTCTGTCGGCGCGCGTCGCGACGATCCCGGGCCGAAGCGTCATCGGCATCGAGCTTCCCAATTCGAAGCGTGAGACGGTCAGCCTGTCGGAGCTGGTCGGAAGCCAGGCCTTCGAAGACCAGAACATGTCGCTGCCGCTGATCCTCGGCAAGAATATCGCCGGCGATCCGGTCATCGCCGACCTCGCACCGATGCCGCATTTGCTCGTCGCCGGCACCACCGGCTCGGGCAAGTCGGTCGGCCTCAACTGCATGATCCTGTCATTGCTCTACCGGATGACCCCGGAAGAGTGCCGGATGATCATGATCGACCCGAAGATGCTCGAGCTCAGCATCTACGACGACATCCCGCATTTGCTCTCGCCGGTCGTGACCGAGCCGGGCAAGGCGATCCGCGCGCTCAAATGGACCGTCGAGCAGATGGAGGAGCGCTATCGAATGATGGCGAACCTCGGCGTCCGTGCACTGCCCAGCTTCAATGCCAAGGTCCGCGAGGCCAAGGCGAAGGGCTCCAAGCTCGGCCGCCGCGTCCAGACCGGATACGACGCCAGCTCCGGCCAGCCGCTCTACGAAGTCGAAGAGCTGGAATATGAAGTCCTGCCGCAAATCGTGGTCGTCGTCGACGAGCTCGCCGATTTGATGATGACCGCCGGCAAGGAGGTGGAGTTCCTCATCCAGCGCCTCGCCCAGAAGGCGCGCGCGGCCGGCATCCATCTCATCATGGCGACGCAGCGCCCGTCGGTCGACGTCATCACCGGCGTCATCAAGGCGAACCTGCCAACCCGCATCAGCTTCCAGGTCACCAGCAAGATCGACAGCCGCACCATCCTTGGCGAGCAGGGGGCAGAGCAGCTGCTCGGCAAGGGCGACATGCTCTACATGCCGGGCGGCAAGCAGATCATCCGCGTCCACGGACCCTTCGTCAGCGACGAGGAAGTCCGCGCGGTCGCCGAGCATTGGCGCAAGCAGGGCACGCCCGAATATATCCAGGCCGTCACCGAGGAGCCCGAGGACGGCGGCTATTTGTTCGACGGCCAGCCGACCGGCGAGGATGATGCGGAGACGCAGCTCTACCGCAAGGCGATCCAGATCGTCGCCGAGAGCCAGAAGGCCTCGACCTCCTACCTCCAGCGGCAGATGCGCGTCGGCTACAACAGTGCCGCCCGCCTGATCGAGCGGATGGAGAAGGACGGTCTCGTCGGCCAGCCCGACCATGTCGGCCGCCGCGAAGTGCTGATCGACTCCGATGGGCATCCACTTTGATCCAGCGCTTGGGTCGTTTCTGAAGCTGAACGAACGGGAACCGCCGGGTTCAGACCGCATTCAATGCGCTGACGCCAATCGGCTACAAAAATTTCCAGGAGTTTCCGAATGACATTCTCGCAGAATCTCGCGCGCGCCCTTGCGCCCGTCGCCGTCGTTGCGATGGCCGCTCCCGCAGCGGCGCAGTCCGGCGACATTGCCAAGGTCCAGGCGCATCTTTCGGCAGTCCAGTCGATGACCGCCAACTTCGTTCAGACCGATGCCAAGGGCCGCAGTGCGCGCGGCACGGTGCAGCTGAAGCGCCCGGGACGCATCCGCTTCCAATATTCCGGTAACGACCTTCTGCTCGTCGCCAACGGCAGCCGGCTCTACTTCCTCGACTATTCGGTCGGGCAGAAGAGCAGCTGGGACCTTAACAAGACGCCGCTCGGCCTGCTGTTGTCGGCGAACCCGGACATCAACCGCATCGCCAAGATCGTCCCGCAGAGCGATCCGCGCATCCTGCTCGTCCGTGCCCGCGACGCGCGCCGGCCCGAGTTCGGCACGCTCCTCCTTGCCTTCGTCCGTAACCCCAGCGCCCCTGGTGGCCTGCTTCTGGAAGGCTGGACCTCGATCGACGCCCAGAACAAGCGCACGACGATCAAGCTCGACAACCAGCGTTACAATGTCGCGGTGCCTGAAAGCGCCTTCCGTTTCGAGGAGCCGAAAAAAAGGCGCGGATGAACGAAGAGTCTGGAAAACGACTCAGTTCGTCGATAAAAAGGTAGCAGATCGCAACTCGTTCATCGCCGCGTCAGCTAGTCATACCTATATGACGCATTGGTTCTGCACTTTGCTTGGGGTTTCCCCCTGTTACCCGGGCACCGCAGAGCCCCTTGCGTGACGAACGCTCGGTCGGCCCTCGCTCCAAGCCCCCGGAGCGGGGGCCTTTCCGTATCAGGAGGGGCGCTCGCAATCTGATTGAAATGGGTTAGAGCGGCGGCGTGGGCGACAAGATCAAGATTGCTTCCTGGAACGTGAATTCGGTCCGTGCGCGGATCGGCATCGTCGAGCGCCTGCTCCGCGAGGAGCAGCCGGACATCCTGTGCCTTCAGGAAACCAAGGCGACCGACGACATCTTCCCCACGGACTTCTTCGCCAGGCTGGGCTACCGCCACTGGGCGCTCAAGGGGCAGAAGATGCACCACGGCGTCGCCATCTTCAGCAAGGTCGAGCTTCGTGAGCCCGGCAGCCATGACTGGCAGGACAATGGTGAGGCTCGCCACGTCGGCGTCCGCCTGCCGTGCGGCCTTCGCCTCGAAAACGTCTACGT
>JAEVYW010000090.1 GCA_023392555.1 Pseudomonadota bacterium
CAATGAACCAGGCGTTCCTCAACGCTGCAGGGCTCAAGTCGACGTCAAAGCTCGTCTATCCGGGCGACCTTGTTGTGAAGGAAGACAAGGCTGCCGTCGCGGAGGCGGTCCGGCGCAATGCGCGCGGCCCCGCAATGTCGGGCGACCTCGCGGTGCGCCTAACTCGCGAGCCGAAGGAGCCAGTCGCGCTGACCATCGCAGGTCTTCGTGGCCTCGGCGACGCGGCGGTGCTGCTCCTGCTCAAGGACAATAGCGAAGAGGCCAAGCTCAAGCGCCAGATCGCGCAAGCGACCAAGATGCAGGCAGTCGGCCAGCTCGCCGGCGGCGTCGCGCACGACTTCAACAACATCCTGACCGCGATCATCGGCCATTGCGACCTGATGCTGATGCGGCACACGCCCGGCGACAGCGATTACGACGACATCCAGCAGATCAAGTCGAACTCGAACCGCGCCGCGGGCCTGACGCGCCAACTGCTGGCCTTCTCGCGCCAGCAGACGCTGCGCCCGCAGGTTCTGCAGCTTCCGGACGTGGTCTCCGAAGTCTCGCATTTGCTGAAGCGTTTGCTCGGCGAGACCGTCGTTCTTGTCGTGAAGCACGGCCGAAATCTCGGAGCGATCCGCGCCGATCCCGGTCAGCTCGAGCAGGTCATCATCAACCTCGCCGTCAATGCCCGCGACGCGATGCAGCCCAAGGGTGGCGGTACGCTGACGATCCAGACCTACGCCGTCCGCGCCGACCAAGTGGCAGAGCTCGGCTCCGAGATCCTGCCGATCGCCGACTATACCGCGCTGTCGGTCAGCGACACAGGATCGGGCATTCCGCCCAACGTCCTGGGCAAGGTGTTCGAGCCGTTCTTCACGACCAAGGAAGTCGGGAAGGGGACCGGCCTCGGCCTCTCGACCGTCTATGGCATCGTCAAGCAATCGGGCGGCTTCATCTTCGCCGATTCAAAGGTCGACGAAGGCACGAGGTTCATCATCTATCTGCCGGTCCACAGCGTGGCCGAGCCCGCCGCGAGCCGTCGCCAGACCAAGGAGGCGGCCAACGAGCTGTGGGGCACCGGCACCGTTCTTCTGGTCGAGGACGAGCCGATGGTGCGCACCGTCGCCGAGCGGGCTCTCACGCGCCACGGCTACACCGTCATCACCGCCAACAACGGCGAAGAGGCATTGGACGTCATCAACCGCGGCGATGAGATCACCTTGCTGATCAGCGACGTGGTCATGCCGGGAATGGACGGGCCGTCGATGGTCCGAGAAGCCCGCAAGACGCGGCCCGAGCTGCCCATCCTGTTCATGTCCGGATATGCCGAGGAGCAGCTGCGCAAATCGATCGATATCGACAAGGTTGCCTTCCTGCCCAAGCCCTTCTCGGTTCAGGAGCTTGCCGAGGCAGCCCGAAAGGCCCTTACGCCACTTTAATGAATTAGGGCTTTGCTGGTGCCTGCTGTTTGCTTATCGCGGGGGTCATGGGGTCTCACACCATCTTAGTCGTCGAGGACGAGCCGCTCATTGCGATGATGCTTGAGGATTTCCTCGAATCGCTTGGCCATTCGGTCAGCGCGACCTGTGAAAGCGTAAGCGATGCCTTGCAGGAAGCGGAGAAGGGCGGGTTCGATCTCGCCATCCTCGACGTCAACCTGAAGGGCGAAAGCGTCTGGCCCGTGGCGACCAAGCTGCGCGAAAAGAACGTGCCGTTCGTGATCGCCACTGGCGGCCACGTCGATCCGCCGCCCGCCGAGTTCGCGAACGCGCCGCTCATCGAGAAGCCCTATACGGTTGACCGGGTTACGCCGGCGATCGAGGCCGCCGTCGCTGGGCAGGCCGCCGAATAGGCTGTCCTACAGCACGCAGTTTGTGCGACTTTCGCCGCATGCCGACTGCTGAAAATTCCACCTTTCCCTGCGCTTTGATCGGCTAAGGTCACACGGATGGCGCTGCTGTCCGTGACCTTTGTGACCTTATGACCTTACGGCAGTGTGTTCTCCTCTTGTTCTATGCGAACAAAACATGTACGCAAAGATTATTGGGGCGTAGCTCGGACGCCCGTTGACGAGGGGATAAAGAGCATGGCAGCGCAGTTCAAAGTCATCGGTAGCGGATTGGAATCACCGGGAATGGATCGTCAAAAGGCGCTCGAAGCAGCGCTTGCGCAAATCGACCGCGCGTTCGGCAAGGGCTCCGCAATGAAGCTGGGCAGCCGCGAGAAGATTGAGATCGAGACGATCTCGACCGGCAGCCTTGGCCTCGACATCGCGCTTGGCGTCGGCGGTCTTCCGCGCGGCCGGGTCATCGAGATCTACGGTCCGGAAAGCTCGGGCAAGACGACGCTTGCGCTTCATACGATCGCCGAAGCGCAGCGCAACGGCGGCACTGCGGCCTTCGTCGACGCGGAGCACGCGCTCGATCCCGTCTATGCCAAGAAGCTTGGCGTCGACATCGACGAACTCATCGTGTCGCAGCCCGACACCGGCGAGCAAGCGCTCGAGATCGTGGACACGCTTGTCCGCTCGAACGCCATCGACGTGCTGGTCGTGGACTCGGTTGCCGCACTCGTTCCGAGGGCGGAAATCGAAGGCGAGATGGGCGACAGCCACGTCGGCCTACAGGCACGCCTGATGTCGCAGTCGCTGCGCAAGCTGACCGGTTCGATCAGCCGCTCGCGCTGCATGGTGATCTTCATCAACCAGCTGCGCATGAAGATCGGCGTCATGTACGGTAACCCGGAAACGACGACGGGCGGCAACGCGCTGAAGTTCTACGCTTCGGTCCGCCTGGACATTCGCCGCACCGGTCAGATCAAGGACCGCGACGATATCGTCGGCAACACCACCCGCGTGAAGGTGGTGAAGAACAAGGTCGCTCCGCCGTTCAAGCAGGTCGAATTCGACATCATGTACGGCGAAGGCGTGTCCAAGGGCGGCGAAATTCTCGACCTCGGCGTCAAGGCCGGAGTGGTCGAAAAGTCGGGCGCCTGGTTCAGCTATGACTCGATCCGCATCGGTCAGGGCCGCGAGAACGCCAAGACCTACCTTAAGGAGCATCCCGAGGTCATGGCTCGTATCGAGAATGTGATCCGCGGCAAGACGGATGAGGTCGGCGAGGCTTTGATGGTCGGCCCGTCAGCGGAAGACGAAGCCGCCGAATAGACTTCGATGATAAAGGAAACGACGCCCCGTCAGGCACCGGCGCTTGACGGGGCGTTCGTGTCTTGAGGGCCTGCGAACAGGCGCTTCGGCTCGGTCAGCAGGACGACGATCAGGGCCATCACGGAGCAAACCGCCATTCCCCAAAGGAAAGGCAGGACCGTCCCGTCGAACGCCTGCCCGATGGTGTAGCCGATGATCGCAGCGCCGATCGTGCTCACCACGCCCTGAACCGACGACGCCGTTCCCGCGATTTCAGCCATCCGGTCCATCGCCAGCGTACTGAGGTTCGAAGAGGCGAAGGAAAAGGACACCATCGTCATCGCCTGAAGCACGATGAAGAGCGGCAAGCTCTCGATCCCCGCGGACGCCACCGCAAGGTGGATCAGCGCGACGACTGCGAAAGCAACCGCACCACCGTGGCCGACGCGGCGAAGGCCGTAGCGGCCGACAACCCTGGCGTTGGTCCAGGATGAAAGAGCCATCGGCGCCGCAATCGCTCCAAACACCAGCCCGATTGCTCCGGGCGAATGGAAGGCTTCAAAGATGATCTGCTGGATCGAGGAAATGTAGGCGACCAGCGTCCCGAATGTCAGGGTCAGCGCCAGGGTATAGCCCCGCGACAGCGGCTCTTTCACCGTCAACACTGCGGCGGCCGCGATCTCCTTGAGGGCGAGGCTTCGGCGATATTCCGGATGCAATGTCTCCGGCAGCCGCAGCCGCGACCACAGCATCATCCCCAGCGCATAGACCGCAAGCAGGACGAAGATCGCCCGCCATGGCGCGAAGACCAGGATGGCCTGGCCGACGCTCGGCGCGAGCACCGGGACGACCATGAAGACCATGAACACCAGGCTCATGACCCGTGCCATCGCCTCGCCCTCGAACAGGTCGCGCACCATGGCCACGACGAGAACGCGGGTGACGGCGGCCGATGCACCCATCGCCACTCGACCGGCGATCAGCAGCGGGAAGCTTCCCGCAAAGGCGCAGAGCAAGGCGAACAAGGCGTAGAGCGAAATGCCCGCGGTCAGGATCGGCTTGCGGCCGAAGCGATCGGCAAGCGGTCCCCACACCAGCTGCGTCGATGCGAAGCCGAGGAAATAGGCGACAACGACCAGCTGGCGGTCATTCTCATGCGCAACATTCAGCGAGCGCCCAATATCCGGCAGCGCAGGGATCATCGCGTCGATCGCGAAGGCGTTGAGCGCCATCAGCCCGGCAAGCATCGCGACCGTTTCGCGCGGTCCGGGTCGCGGGCCTTCGCCCGGCAGGTTTCTCAGATCGATGGGCATACCGGCCTGCTGGCGCAAGGAGGACGCGCGTGCAACAGTCCATGGCGATGACGACGCAATCCACGCCGCTCAGCCGGCGCTCGATCCTTGCCGGCGCGGGGCTCACCGCCGGTGCGGCTCTGCTCCCGGCCTTTGCCCGCGCCGCTCCGGCTCAAGGCAAGATCGTACTGCCTCCGCCAATCTCGAGAGAAGAGCGTCTCGCGCGCGTCGCTCGGGCTCAGGCGCTCATGCAACAGAACGGCATCGGCTCGGTCCTGATCGAGTCCGGCCCCAGTCTCGATTATTTCACCGGCGTCCAATGGTGGCGAAGCGAGCGGCTGACCGGCGCCGTAATCCCGGCGCGCGGCGATCCGATTATCGTCACGCCCTTCTTCGAAAAGCCGTCGGTCGAGGAAAGCCTCAAGATCCCCGCGGAAGTCCGCGTCTGGCAGGAGCATGAGGAGCCGCTGAAGCTCGTTGCCGACTTCCTCAAGGAACGCGGCGTTGCCGGCCAGCCGATCGGGTCGGAAGAGACCAATCGTTACTTCATCCTCGATCGGCTGCAGCAACAACTGCCAGCAACCCGCATCGTCAGCGCGAACCCCGTCGTCCGCGCGCTGCGGATGATCAAGACGCCGGCCGAGCTCGCGCTGATGCAGGCGGCGAGCGACATCACCATCGCTGGCTATCGACGCATCTATCCGCAGATCCGCGAGGGGATGACTCCTGACGACATCGAAAAGCTGTACAACTCGGCGATCGCATCGCTGGGCGGCAGCAGCCCCTGGGCTCTGATCCTGCTCGGCGAGGCGAGCGCCTATCCGCACGGGTCGGGCAAGCCGCAGCATGTCCGCCGCGGTGAGATCGTCCTGCTCGATTGCGGCTGTTCGGTGCACGGGTACGAGTCAGACATATCCCGCACGTTCGTCTTTGGCGCCAAGCCCACCGCGGAGCAGCGCAAGGTTTGGAACCAGGTCCGCCGCGGTCAGGACATCGCCTTCGCCGCTGCGAAGGTCGGTGCCACTGCCGGAAGCGTCGATGACGCGGTTCGCGCGGCCTACGAAAGTTGGGGATACGGTCCCGGTTACAAGCTGCCCGGCCTGTCGCATCGCACCGGCCACGGCATCGGCATGGAAGGGCATGAGCCTGTCAATCTCGTCCACGGCGAGAGCACGAAACTCGCGCCCGGCATGTGCTTTTCGAACGAGCCCGGCATCTACATCCCGGGCAAATTCGGTGTGCGCTTGGAAGACTGCTTCTATATGACTGAAGCAGGGCCGAAGTTCTTCACCCAGCCGCCAACCACCATCGATCGGCCGTTCGGCTGATGACCGAGCATTCCGCGGCGGGCGTCTCCGAATGGGCGACCAAGAGCGGCTCCATCTGGGCGCGGCGATGGCGTGACACCGACCGCGGGCTTTCTGGCCTTGCTC